>NZ_JBHZCN010000120.1:0-27434 GCF_042755465.1 Kitasatospora sp. NPDC059160
TGGGGGCGGCCGGGGCGGGAGTCGGGGGGGGGGTGGGGGGGGGGGCGGGCCGCCGGGGGGGGGGGGGGGGGCGTGGGGGGGGGTCTGTACCCCGGGCCCCCCCCCTTCCGTGTCCCCGGGGCCGGGAGGCCCTCAGCAGCAGTCCTGGACCACCAGCCCGGCGGGCAGCTGGTCCCCGCCGAAGACCGCGACGGTCGCCGGGTCCCCGCCGAGCGCGGCGACCGCGAGCAGCAGCGCCCCGGCCGTCCAGGTGGTGCGCTCCTCGGGCCAGATCGCGTCGTCCTCGAAGACGTACCCGGTCCAGTACGAGCCGTCCTCGTGCCGCAGGTGCCGCTGGATCCAGCGCAGGATGTCCACCGCGCGGTCGGACTGGCCGATCGCCCAGAGCGCGAGCGCCAGTTCGGCGCTCTCGCCGCCGGTCACCCACGGGCGGTCGCTGACGCAGCGCACGCCGAGGCCGGGGACGACGAAGCGCTCCCAGTCCCGCTCGATCCGCGCCACCGCCGCGTCGCCGCGCAGGCCGGTGCCGAGCACCGGGTAGTACCAGTCCATCGAGTAGCGGTCCTTGTCGAGGAACCGCTCGGGGTGGTGGGCGATGGCGTGCCGCAGCCGGCCGGCCGCGAGCTCCCAGTCGGGCTGCGGCTCCTCCAGGTAGTCGGCGACGGCCAGCCCGCAGCGCAGCGCGTGCAGGATGCTGGACGAGCCGGTCAGCAGCGCCTCCTCGGTGGCCGCGCCGTCCTCGCCGACCCGCCAGGCGATCGGGCCGCCGGGCAGCCGCAGGCCGACGATGAAGTCCAGCGCCCGCCGGACCACCGGCCAGATCCACTCCAGGAAGGCGTCGTCGCCGGTGCTGAGGTGGTGGTGCCAGACCCCGACCGCGATGTACGCGCAGAAGTTGCTCTCCTTGGCCCGGTCGGTGACCGTGCCGTCGGTGTACGCGGCGTACCAGGAGCCGTCGGGGTTCTGCCGGGAGGCGAGCCAGCGGTAGGCGGCCTCGGCGGCGGCGTGCTCCCCGGCGGTGTCCAGGGCCATCGCGGCCTCGGTGTGGTCCCAGGGGTCGAGGTGGTGGCCCGCGAACCAGGGGATGGCACCGTCGGGGCGCTGCTCGGCCAGGATGCTGCGCACGGTGTCGGCCGCCTGCTCGGCGTCCAGCACCCCGTCGAGCAGCAGCGCCTCGGGGACGGCGGCGGTCACTCCGCCCCGCCCGGCGCGCGCTCGACCTTGTTCGGCTTGGAGGCGTAGGCGACGAAGCTCTTGCCGATGAGCGGGTTGAGCGCCTTCTCGGCGGCCTTGGTGATCGAGCTGATCACCGGGGTGCCGACGATGTCCCAGACCAGCAGCTGGTGGTAGGCCTTGACCGGCAGCGCCTTGTCGTTGTCCACGCCGACCGCGCACTTGATCCACCAGTACGGCGAGTGCAGGGCGTGCGCGTGGTGGGTGCCGTACGGCTCCAGGCCGGCGTCCTTGAGCTTGCCGAGCAGCTCGTCGCCCCGGTAGATCCGGATGTGGCCGCCCTCGACCTCGTGGTACTCGTCGGACAGCGCCCAGCAGATCTTCTCCGGCAGCCAGCGCGGCACGGTGACGGCGATCAGGCCGCCCGGCTTGAGGACCCGGAACATCTCGTTGAGCACGCCCTTGTCATCGGGTATGTGCTCCATCACCTCGGAGATGATGATCTTGTCGAAGTAGTCGTCCTCGAACGGCAGCGCCAGCGCGTTGCCCTCCATCGCGACCGCCGACGCGCCCTCGGGGGCCTCGCCGGCCAGCTCCATCGCCGCGAACCACTTCTTGACCTCGGCGATCTCCTCGGCGTTCTGGTCGAGGGCGATCACGTTGGCGCCGCGGCGGTAGCACTCGAACGCGTGCCGGCCCCCGCCGCAGCCCAGGTCGAGCACCCGGTCGCCGGGGGCGAGCGGGAAGCGCGAGAAATCGACGGTCAGCACTGCAGGGCTCCCATTTCTATTGCCACCAAGCGTTCTTGACGCTTCGTCAGGTCACACTCGCCTCAACCCCCGGAGCGGCTCGCTCACGAGCCCGCCCCTCAGGGCACGTACCGCCAGCCCGGCCCGGAGCGGGCCCGGGCGCCGACGCCGGTGGCGATCGCCGCGCGGTAGGCCTCGGCGGTCAGCTCGGCGGCCCGCTCCCAGGTGAACCGGGCCAGCACCCGCTCGCGGCCGGCCGCGCCGAGCTCGGCGCGCAGCTCCGGGTCGTCCAGCAGCCGGCCGAGCGCGGCGGCCAGGGCGCCCGCGTCCCCCGGCGGCACCGCCAGGCTGGTCCCGCCGTCCGGCCCGGCCACCTCGGGGATCGCCCCGCCGGTGGTCGCCACCAGCGGGGTGCCGGTGGCCATCGCCTCGGCGGCGGGCAGCGAGAAGCCCTCGTACAGCGACGGGACGCAGGCGACCTCCGCCGAGCGGTACAGGTCGACCAGCTCGCGGTCGCTCAGCCCGGTGCGGAACTCGATGTGCTCCGCCAGCCCGAAGCGGCGCACCGCCTCGGCCACCGGCCCGTCCTCCTTCTGCGGCTTGCCGACCACCACCAGGTGGGCGTCCCGCTCGGTGCGGACCTTGGCCAGCGCCTCGACCAGGAACACCAGGCCCTTGAGCGGCACGTCCGCGCTGGAGGTGGTGACGATCCGGCCCGGGACCCGCTCGATCCGCGCCGAGGGCGACCAGAGCCGGGTGTCGGCGCCGATCGGCACCACCGAGATCGCGCCGGGGGCGGCGCCCAGGTGCTCGGCGATCTCGCGCTGCGAGGTGCCGGAGACGGTGATCACGTGGTCCAGCCGGGCCGCGACCCGGCGCTGCATCCGGGTGAAGGCGTACCAGCGGCGCAGCGACAGCCGCTTGCCCCGGGTGGTGGCCGCGTCCAGCTCCAACTGCCGGTCCACGGTGATCGGGTGGTGGATCGTGGTGACCAGCGGGAAGCCGTGCCGGGCCAGGCCGAGCAGGCCGTAGCCGAGGGTCTGGTTGTCGTGCACCACGTCGTAGCGGCCCTTGTGCCGGGCCAGGTACTGCCGGGCGCGCAGCGAGAAGGTGAGCGGTTCGGGGAAGCCGCCGGTGCGCATGGTGGCGAACTCCAGCACGTCCACCGGGCCGCGGAACTCGCCGCGGGCGGGGGTGCGGAAGGGGTCGTCGGCGCGGTAGAGGTCCAGGCTGGGCAGCTCGACCAGGCGGACCGAGCCGGGGCCCTCGACCTCGTCCAGCACGGGGTAGGGCTGGGCGCCGATCACGTCCACGTGGTGGCCGAGCCGCGCCAGCTCCCGGGAGAGGTGCCGTACGTACACGCCCTGACCGCCGCAGAACGGGTCCCCGCGGTATGACAGCAGGGCAATCCGCAGCGGCTGCGCGGTCATCCTCGGCCCTCATCTCTGGCTGCTATCGGTGCGAGCGGCGCCCAACGGTGGCACCGGTCGCTAAAGTAGATCAGGTTTCAGTGGCTGTGGAACTCGTCATCGACCGTGTGAACAATGAGAGACCTCGAAGATACCGGCCCGTAGCTTTCGCTCAGGAGCCAGGGCTGGTGATTCCCGCCACGCCGGGCCCGACCGACCGCGGGTCGCCTTCGGGTCGACCTTTCTGGAGCACGCCGCCACCCACGCGCCCCCGGGAGCACCCTTGCCGTCGCCGACCACGTCCGTGAGCCCCGCCTCCCCCGCACCGGGCGAGCCGCCGCTGTCCGCGCGCCAGGCCGAGCGGCGCCGCCGCATCCTGCGCGCCGCCACCGCGCTGGCCGCCCGCGGCGGGTACGAGGCGGTGCAGATGCGGGAGGTCGCGGAGAGCGCGCAGGTCGCCCTCGGGACGCTGTACCGGTACTTCCCGTCCAAGGTCCACCTGCTGGTCGCGGTCATGCTGGAGCAGCTCCAGGGGCTCCAGGAGCACATCCGGCGGCACCCGCCGACCGAGCCGGAGCCTGCCCTGCGGGTCGCCGACGCCCTCACCCGGGCCTTCCACGCGCTCCAGCGCGAGCCGCTGCTGGCCGAGGCGATGGTCCGGGCGCTCAGCTTCGCGGACCGCTCGGTCGGCACCGAGGTGGACCAGGTCAGCGCCGCCACCGGACAGCTCATCCTGGACGCGATCGGGCAGTCCGGGCCGCCCAGCGAGGGCCAGCGCGCGGCCGTCCGGGTGATCGAGCACACCTGGCACTCGGCCCTGGTCGCCTGGCTCTCCGGGCGCGCCTCGATCGCCGAGGTCCGGGCCGACCTGCACACCGCGGCCCGGCTGCTCGCACTGCCCTGACCGCCCCGGCCGGCGGGACGGCCACCGGGGGCGATTACTGGAACCTGTTCCAGCCCCGCGCCGCCCCGGCCGACCCGCGCGCCGCGGCCCGGCGGTTAGAGTCGACGGGCAGCACAACTCCATCCCGCTCCTCCCCCGGGGGAAGCCGGTGCGAATCCGGCGCTGACCCGCAACCGTGAGCCCGACCGCGCCCCCCGGCGCCCCGGGCGAGCCGGGGCACCCGGGGAGGGACGAGCGGCGCCGGGCACCCGCACCCGCCCGGCACCCGTCGAGGACTACGGAACGGCCCCCGCCGGGGCCCGCCACCGCTCACCGAAAGGCACACCGCACCATGCTGACCGCCGCCCGCCTGGGCGCCGCCGCCCTGTCCGCCGCGCTGCTCGCCGGCCTCGCCGCCGGACCGGCCCTCGCCGACAGCCCGTCGCCCACGGCCGCCGCCACCCCGGACGGCCTGTACGGCAAGAGCGACCCGACGTACGACGGCGTCTGGCGGCAGTCCCTCGCGCTCACCGCGCTGACGGCGGCCAAGGTCACCCCCGCCGACTCCGCCGTCGACTGGCTCACCGGACAGCAGTGCGAGGACGGCGGCTGGCCCTCCTACCGGGCCCCCGGCGCGGCCTGCGACCCCAAGACCGAGGACAGCAACGCCACCGCCGTCGCCCTCCAGGCCCTGGTCGCCGTCGGCGGGCACCAGCCCGCCGTCGACAAGGGCCTCCAGTGGCTCAAGGCCAACCAGAACGCCGACGGCAGCTGGGCCTACAACCCCGGCAACCCCGGCGACGCCAACTCCACCGGCCTCGTCGTCAACGCGCTGTTCGCCGCCCGGACCGACCCGGCGAGCATCGCCAAGCCCGGCACCGGCGGCGCCGCCGGGAAGAACGCCTTCGACGGCCTCGCCCGCTTCCAGCTCGGCTGCGCCGCCCCCGCCGACCAGCGCGGCGCCTTCGCCTTCCAGCCCGACCCGGCCGCCGGCACCCTCGCCCCCAACACCCTCGCCACCGCCCAGGCCGCCCTCGCCGCCGCCGGCGGGCACCTGCCGGTCGCCTCCTCGGTGCACGCCGACGCCACCGCCAAGCCCCTCGCCTGCGCCGACGGCTCCGCGCCCGCCACCGTGCCGCACGCCGAAGCCGGCGAGGCCGTCAGCGCCTACCTCGCCGCCCAGCTCGGCTCCGGCGACGGGCACCTCACCCTCACCACCCCCGGCGCCGAGCCCAAGCCCGACTACACCGCCACCGCCTGGGCCGCCCTCGCCCTCGTCCAGAGCGGCCACCCCGACGAGGCCACCGACGCCGTCGACTGGCTGGAGGGGCAGGGCGCCACCTGGACCAAGAACGGCACCGACGCCGCCGCCACCGCCACCCTCCTGCTGGTCGGCCAGGCCACCCACCGCGGCGACGCCGCCCTCACCGGCCAGCTCACCGCCCTCGGCCCGGCGCCCAAGGCCGAGGCCGCCTCGACCACCGCCACCCCGGCGAAGAAGAAGAGCGACGGCATCGGGCAGTTCTGGCTGATCATCGTCGGCCTCCTGATCGGCGTCGGCGGCGGGCTGCTGCTCAGCCTCCAGCGCAAGCGCAACCCGAAGCTCTGATGCGGGCGCAGCGTGACGTCGCCGGGGGCCGCGGCCCCCGGCGGGCACCGGCCGCCCTGCTGCTCGCCCTGCTCGGCACCCTGGTCCTGCTGGCCTGCGCCACCCCGGCGCAGGCCGCCGGGTACCGGTACTGGTCGTTCTGGCGCGGGGCCGACGGCGGGGCCTGGACGTACCAGCAGCAGGGGCCCGCGATCTCCGTGCCGCCGGACGGCTCGGTGGACGGCTGGCGGTTCGCCCTCAGCCCGGACGGCGGACAGGACGCCGCCCGGCCGCGCACGGCGTCCGGGTTCGACGGGATCTGCGCCGCCACCCCCGCCCAGGACGGCCGCAAGCGGGTCGCCGTGGTGCTGGACTTCGGCACGGCCCAGGACGCCGGAGCGTCTGCCGCCGCGCCGCCCGGGTCGCGGACCGCCTGCGCGAGCGTCGCACCGCGCGCCACCTCGGCCGAGGTGCTGGCCGCCGTCGCCCCGCCGCTGCGCTACGAGTCCAACGGGATGCTGTGCGCCATCGCCGGCTACCCGGGGGCCGGTTGCGGCGACCAGGTGGACGCGGGCGCCGCCCAGCCCAAGGCCGGCGCCGACGGCGGCAGTAGTGGCAACAGCGGCAGCGGCCCGGACCTCGGCCTGGCCGCCGGCGGCGCGCTGGTCGCCGTCCTCGCCGGTGGCGCCGTCTGGCAGGCGCGCCGCCGCCGTCACTCCTGAGGCGTGCCGTGACACGCCCCGACCCCGTTCCCAGGACAGATCCGTGAGCAGCACCACCCGCAGCACCCGCAGCACCCGCCCGCCCGTCGGACCGCGCCAACTGCACCCCGGGGCCTGGTGGTTGTGGGCACTCGGGCTCGGCGCGGCGGCGACCCGCACCACCAACCCGGTGCTCCTGCCGCTGCTCGCCGCGACCGCCGGGTACGTGGTCGCGGCGCGCCGCGGCGACGCGCCCTGGTCGCGTTCGTACGGGGCGTTCCTGCGCCTCGGACTGCTGGTGCTCGGCATCCGGCTGGCCTTCGCGGTGCTGCTCGGCTCCCCCGTCCCCGGCACCCACACGCTGTTCGGCCTGCCCGAAGTCCCGCTCCCCGCCTGGGCGCAGGGGGTGCGGATCGGCGGGCGGGTCACCCTCGAAGGCGTGCTCGCGGCACTGTACGACGGGCTGCGGCTGGCCACCCTGCTGGTCTGCGTCGGCGCCGCCAACTCGCTGGCCAGCCCCGCCCGGCTGCTGCGCGCCCTGCCCGGCGCGCTCTACGAGGCGGGCGTGGCCGTGGTGGTGGCGATGACCTTCGCGCCGAACCTGGTCGCCGACGTACGCCGGCTGCGCGCCGCCCGCCGCCTGCGCGGCCGCAGCGACCAGGGCGTCGCGGCCGTGCTGAGCGTCGGACTCCCCGTCCTGGAGGGCGCGTTGGAGCGCTCGATCGCCCTGGCCGCGGCGATGGACACCCGCGGCTTCGGCCGCACCGCCGACGTGCCGCGCCGACTGGCCCGGGTGACGGCCGCGCTCACCCTGGCCGGGCTGCTCGGGGTCTGCCTGGCCGCGTACGGACTGCTGACCGCCGGGGGCGCCGGCTGGGCGCCGCCGGTGCTGCTGCTGGGCCTGGCCGCCGCCTTCACCGGACTGCTGCTCGGCAACCGACGGTCCGTCAGATCCCGCTACCGGCCCGACCCGTGGGCGCTGCCGGAGTGGCTGACCGCCGGGTCCGGGGTCGCCGCCGCCGCCCTGTTCAGCTACCTCGCGACACGGGATCCGGCCGCCTTCGCCCCCACCGTCGTCCCGCCGACCGTCCCCGAGCTGCCGCTGGCCGCCGTCCTGGCCGTACTCCTCGGCCTGGTACCGGCCTTCGCCGCCCCGACCCCGCCCCGGAGGGCATCGTGATCACCTTCGAGCAGGTCTCCGTCCGGTACACGGACTCCGCCGCCCCGGCGCTGGCGGGCGTCGACCTCACCGTGCCCGAGGGCGAACTCTGCCTGCTGGTGGGCCCCTCGGGCTCCGGCAAGTCCACCCTGCTGGGCACCGTCAGCGGCCTGGTGCCGCACTTCACCGGCGGGGTGCTGCACGGCCGGGTCACCGTCGGCGGCCGGGACACCCGCGAACACCGGCCGCGCGAACTCGCCGACCTGGTCGGCACCGTGGGCCAGGACCCGGCGGCGCACTTCGTCACCGACACCGTCGAGGACGAACTCGCCTACGGCATGGAGTCGCTGGGCCTGCCCGGCGACGTGATGCGGCGCCGGGTCGAGGAGACCCTCGACCTGCTCGGCCTCGCCGACCTGCGCGACCGCGCCCTGGGCTCGCTCTCCGGCGGCCAGCAGCAGCGCGTCGCGATCGGCTCGGTGCTCACCGTGCACCCGCGCGTCCTGGTCCTGGACGAGCCCACCTCGGCACTCGACCCGGGCGCCGCCGAGGAGGTGCTGGCCGTGCTGCAAAGACTGGTGCACGACCTGGGCACCACCGTGCTGATGGCCGAGCACCGGCTGGAGCGGGTCGTCCAGTACGCCGACCAGGTGCTGCTGCTGACCCCGGGCGAACCGCCCGTCCTGGGCGAACCCGCCGAGGTGATGGCGCACTCCCCCGTGCACCCGCCGGTGGTCGGCCTCGGCCGGCTCGCCGGCTGGCGGCCGCTGCCGCTGTCCGTCCGGGACGCCCGGCGCAAGGCCGCCGCGCTGCGCGCCGACCTGGACGGGCGCGCGCCCGGCGCCGTCACCGTTCCCGACGCCGCTCCGATCGCCGACTGCGCCCGCCTGGCCGTACGGCGCGGCCCGGTCCAGGCCCTGCGCGGGGTCGACCTGACGCTGCGCCCCGGCGAGATCGCCGCCCTGATGGGCCGCAACGGCGCCGGCAAGTCCACCCTGCTCGGCAGCCTGGTCGGCCTGCACGCCCCCGACTCCGGCCACGTCACCGTCGGCGGCCGCACCCCGCACCGCACCCGCCCCGCCGAACTGATCCGGCAGGTCGGCCTCGTCCCCCAGGACCCGCGCGACCTGCTCTACGGGGAGAGCGTCGCCGCCGAGTGCGCCGCCGCGGACGCGGACGCCGGGGCCGCCGCGGGCACCTGCCGCACCCTGGTCGGGCGACTGCTGCCCGGCATCGGCGGCACCGCCCACCCCCGGGACCTCTCCGAGGGCCAGCGGCTCACCCTCGCCCTCGCCGTCGTCCTCACCGCCAGGCCCCCGCTGCTGCTCCTGGACGAGCCGACCCGCGGCCTGGACTACGCCGCCAAGGCCCGGCTGGTCGAGATCCTGCGCGGGCTCGCGGCCGAGGGGCACGCAGTCCTGCTGGCCACCCACGACGTCGAGCTCGCCGCCGAACTCGCCCACCGCACCCTGATCCTGGCCGAGGGCGAGATCGTCGCCGACGGCCCGACCTCGGAGGTGGTGGTCTCCTCCCCCGCCTTCGCGCCGCAGGTCGCCAAGGTGCTGGCGCCCGGACCGTGGCTCACCGTCCGGCAGGTCGCGGAGGCACTGAACGCATGAGCAGCCGACCCGTACCGCTCGGCCGCCGCTCCGTCGCGGCACTGTCCCTGGTCTCCCTGGTCGGCGTGACGGCCTTCGGCTGGCCGCTGCTCGCCTCCACCGGATCGGCCCTGGTCGGCCACTCCGCCGACGCGCCGTGGCTGTTCGCCCTGCTGCTGCCGCTGCTGCTGGCCGTCGTCATCGCGCAGATCTCCGAAGGCCGTACGGCGGGCGGCGGGGCGCCGGGCCTGGACGCCAAGTCCGTCGCCCTGCTGGGGGTGCTGGCGGCGGCCGGCGCCGCGCTGCGGCCGCTGGGGGCGGGGACGGCGGGCCTGGAGCCGATGTTCTTCCTGATGGTGCTGTCGGGGCGGGTCCTCGGCCCCGGCTTCGGCTTCGTCCTCGGCTCGCTGTCGATGTTCGCCTCCGCACTGCTCACCGGCGGGGTCGGACCGTGGCTGCCGTTCCAGATGCTCGCCATGGGCTGGGTCTGCCTCGGCGCGGGGCTGCTGCCCGGCCCGGCCGCGCTGCGCGGCCGCCTCGAACTGCTGCTGCTCGCGGGGTACGGCGCCGTCTCCGCCGTCCTGTACGGCACGATCATGAACCTCCAGGGCTGGCCGTACATCGGCGGCCTGGCCGGCTCCATCTCCTTCCACCCCGGCGACCCGCTGTCCGCCAACCTGGTCCGCTTCGCCGCCTACTGCCTCACCACCTCCCTGGGCTGGGACCTCCCGCGCGCCGCCCTCACCGTCGTGCTCTGCCTCACCCTCGGCACCCCCGTCCTGCGCGCCCTGCGCCGCACCACCCGCCGGGCGGCCTTCGACGCCCCCGTCGACTTCCGGCCGCCGCTAGGGTGACCGTTCGAAGCGTCCGCCAGAACGGGAGTCCACCCCAGTGTCCGCAGAATCCGCCGGCTACGACACCGGCCAGGACGACGATCCCTGGATCACCGCGTACTGCCCCGTCGACCCCGAACTGGCCGCCCGGCTGGTGGCGATGGCGGACCTCGACTGGACGGACGGCGACGTCGGCGAACGCGCGATGACCGACGCCGGCTGGCACTCCACCGGCGACCACCTCGGCGAGCTGAACGAGAAGGCCTGCACACCGGCGGGCCACCTCGCGTACGGCGACGACTGCCTCTTCCTGCCCTTCGCCTACGAGTACTACGTGCACCCCGACGGCGGGATGGCCGAGGACTTCTGGGGCACCCTCCCCGGCTGGCGGAGCAGCACCGACCAGGAGACCGACACCTTCACCGAGCAACTGGACGCCGTCGCCGCCCGGTTCACCACCCTGCTCGGCCCGCCCGACCACGACGTCAGCCACGAACGGCGACCGCACTCCGGCAGCGTCCGGCGCTACCGCGTCTGGCGCCGCGGCGACAACGCCCTGGTGGTGGCCCCGGGCCTGGACCCCTTCTCGTACTCCCAGTTCGAGCACGCCTTCGTCCAGATCCGCCCCCTCCCGGCGGCGGCGCCGCTGCCGCCCGCCGAGGAACTGGTCGACTTCTTCACCTGGTAGTCCTCCCGGCCTGCGCCGGTGGCACTCAGCGGTCCGGGACTCCCCAGTCCAGGGCGGACCGGGCCAGGGCGGCGAGCCCGAGCGCGGCCGGGAGTTCGACGAGGAACGCCATCGCGAGGGCGGTGTACCAGGCGCCGCCGCCCTCGGCGGTCATCACGTCGAACCAGGCGTCGAGGAGGAGCAGGGTGGCGGCTGCGGCGGCGGCCAGGGCGGTCAGGCGTGAGCGCCGGACGAGCAGCCTGGCGGTGGCGATCAGGCCGGCGACCTGGAGGACGTCCATGCCGATCCACACCGTGGACCAGTTCCTGACCTCGGCCTGCCCTCGGGTGGCCGACCCGAGGACCAGGATCCAGGCGAAGAGCAGGACCGAGACGGCGATCAGCGCCCCGCCCAGGAGCGTGCGGGAGCGCTCCGCCGTCGGGTCTGCCGATCCCAGGCGGTCGAGCGCCGCCCGCACCGGCCGACCGTCCCCCGTTGTCGTTCTCATGATCGAGAATCTACCCACCCCCTCGCGGGACCCGGCGGGCGGTGCCCGGGGGGCCAGGACCGCACCACCCCGGGGCGACGCCCCGGCGCCCCGCTACCATCGCCCGGTCGTGATCGACGGAGGGGGTACGACGTGGGACTGATCCAGCACTGGCGGGACTCCAAGGCGCAGGAGCTGCACCGGGAGGGCATCCGCCTGCTCAACCGGGGGCGCGCGCGGGACGCGGAGCCCGTGGCGCGCGAGGCGGTCCGCATCCGCTCGAAGGTCTTCGGCCCGGACGATGCCACCACCCTGGCGAGCCGGGTGGTGTGGGCGCGCGCACTCGGCGGCCTCCAGCGTCATGCCGAGGCGGAGGCCGAGCTGCGCGAGGTGCTGCGGCTGGCGCCCGACCCGACCGCCCGGGGCGAGCTCGTCCGCTGGGCCCGGCTGGGGCTCGCCCAGGTCCAGGTGCGGACGGGACGGGCCGAGGAGGCGCGGGCCGAGGCGGCCCTCCTCCTGGAACTCACCGGTCGGGCCGACGTCGAGTACACCCGCGCCGCGCTGGCGATCGAGGCCGCGGCACTCAGCACGCTCGGCCGCCACGCCGAGGCGGTCACGCGCTGGACGGAGCTGGAGGCGGCCGCCACCGCCACCGCGGGCGGGGGCAGTCCCCAGGCGCTCAAGGCCCGGTCCGACCGGACCCAGGCACTCGTCTACCTGGGCCGCTTCCAGGAGGCCGAGGCGCAGGCCCGGGCGCTGATGGACGTCGCGGCCTCGGGCGGTCCCGGTGGCGTGCTGCTCGGGATGGCCGCGCGGAACGCCCTGGTGCTCTCGCTGACGGCCCGCGGCCGGGCGGTCGAGGCCGAGGCCGAGGCCCGCACCGCCGTCGGACACGCGGCGGGCATCGCGGGCCTGGACGCCCGCTTCCTCCTCACCGCCCGGCTCGGCCTGGCCCGCGCCCTGAACGCGCAGGGCCGCCACGACGAAGCGCTGTCGGCGCTCCGCCCCGCGCTCGAACACACCACGCCGGACCCCGTCGGCGAGGAGGAACTGGAGGCCGCGCTCCACCTCGTCGCGGCGGTCACCCTGCTCGGGCTGGGGCAGGACGCGGCGCCGTCCCTGGAGAAGTCCTCGGAGCTCTGCCGGCGCACGCTCGGGCCGAACCACCACCGCGCCCTGGAGGTCGGCACGCTCCGGGGCCGGGTCCTCGCCGCCCAGGGCCGCCTGCCGGAGGCCCGCGAGGTCCTCCGGACCAACGCCGCCGCTTGGCAGGAGCACTTCGGCGAGGGCCACCCGAGGACGCGGGCGGCGCAGCAGGCCCTGGCCGAACTGGGCTGACCCCGCCCCAGCCCCCGCCGCGACACCGCCGCCCGCCCCCCGGGGGGGCGGGCGGCGGCGCGCGCACCGCCCGGCGCGCGCACCGGACATACCCGACACGCCCCGGCGCGCCACCTGCCGTACGGGGCCGAACCACCGTAGATTTGACGGATCGTCACTTTTTAGGCCCGCCCGGCCGTCCACGACTCCGTCGATCGGTGGTGGTTGCCATGCGACGTCCCTCCCTGCGGATGCGAATCCTCCGGCTCGGCCTCGGTGGCTGCCTGCTGGCCGCCGCCACGGCCGGCAACGCCGCGGCCGCGCCGGGCGAGCGCCCGAAGGACGGGCCCGGATCGCCGGAGCAGCGGATCGAGAGCCTCCTCGCCCAGCTGACCACCGACGAGAAGGTCACCCTGCTGCGCGGCCGGGACGCCCCCGCCGGGGTGGACTCCGTCGGCTACGTCGCGGGCGTGCCCCGGCTCGGCATCCCTCCGCTGCTGCTGACGGACGGCCCGGCCGGCGTCCGGGACGGCCGCCCGGCGACCGCGCTGCCCGCACCCGTCGCGCTGGCCGCCGCCTTCGACCCGGCGCTGGCCACCCGGTACGGCGACGTGCTGGGCCGGGAGACCCGGGCGCGCGGCTACCAGGTGCTGTACGCGCCCATGGTGAACATCGTCCGGACCCCTCAGGGCGGGCGGAACTTCGAGACGCTGGGCGAGGACCCGTACCTCGCCGGGCGGCTCGCCACCGCCGAGGTGCGCGGCATCCAGGCGCAGCGCGTCGCCGCGCAGGTCAAGCACTTCGCGGCCAACAACCAGGAGGACAACCGCCAGTCGTACGGCTCGGACGTGGACGAGCGCACCCTGGCCGAGATCGAGCTGCCCGCCTTCCGGGCGGCGGTACGGGAGGGCCGGGCCTGGTCGGCGATGTGCGGCTACAACCCGGTGAACGGCGTCTGGGCGTGCGAGAACTTCCCGCTGCTGCGCGACGTGCTCAAGGGCCGCTGGGGCTTCGACGGAGTGGTCGGCTCCGACTACCCGGCCACCCACTCCGCCGTCAACGCCGCCGCCGGCGGGCTGGACCAGGAGTTCGGCGGTTCGAGCTACTTCGCCGACCTGCCCGCCGCCGCGGCGGACGGCCGGCTCGCCCCGGCCCTGCTGGACGACCAGGTCCGCCGGGTACTGCGGCTGATGGCGCGCACGGGAGCGCTCGACGGCGCCCAGGCGCCCCCGGTCGACCCGGCCGCCGGAGCGCGCGACGCCCGGACCGCCGCCGCCGCCGGAACGGTTCTGCTGCGCAACGAGGGGTCCGCCCTGCCGCTGGACGCCGCCCGGCTCAAGTCCGTCGCCGTGATCGGCCCCTGGGCGGACCGCGCCTACACCGGTGGCGGCGGCTCCTCGCACGTCACCCCGTACGCCGAGCACACGGTGACGCCCCGCCAGGGCATCGCGGCCCGGGTCGGCCCGAACACGGAGGTGCGCCACGACCCCGGCGACGACCCGGCCGCGGCGGCCGCGGCGGCCACCGGGGCGGACGTCGCGGTGGTGGTGGTCGGCGACCAGGAGACCGAGGGCGCCGACCGCGGCTCGCTGAACCTCACCGCGGCGGACGACGCGCTGATCCGGGCCGTCGCCCGGGCCAACCCGCGCACCGTGGTGGTGCTGAACACCGGCGGCCCCGTCACCATGCCGTGGCTGGACGCGGTACCCGCCGTGGTCGAGGCCTGGTACCCGGGCGAGCAGAGCGGCGCCGCGCTCGCCGACGTGCTGTTCGGCGACGTCGACCCGGCCGGGCGACTGCCCGTCACCTTCCCGACCTCCGCCGACGCCACCCCGATCCGGGACGCCGCCCAGTACCCGGGCACGGACGGCACCTACCACTACACCGAGCGCCTCGGCGTCGGCTACCGCTGGTACGACGCGAGCGGCACCGCCCCGCTGTTCCCCTTCGGCCACGGCCTCTCGTACACCACCTTCGACTACGGCGGCCTCACCGTGACCGGCCCCGACCAGGCCGGCCGGGTCCGGGTCGGCTTCGACGTCGCCAACCGGGGCCGCCGGACCGGCACCGAGGTGCCCCAGCTGTACCTGACCTTCCCGGCCGCGGCCGGCGAACCCCCGCAGCAGCTGAAGGCCTTCGACAAGGTCACCCTGGCGCCCGGCGCCTCGACCCACGTGGACCTGCTGCTGGACCGCTCCGCCTTCGCCGTCTGGGACGAGGGCGTGCACGGCTGGGGCGTCCCCGGCGGTCGGTACGGCCTCACCGTCGGCTCGTCCTCCCGCGCACCCCGACTGCGGGGCGGCGTCGACGCCCCCGCGTCCCCCGCCGTCTCCACCTGGTCCGGGCGGATCACCGGCTCCGACGGCGCCTGCCTGGACGCCTCGGCCGCCGCCGGGGACGCCGGCCGGCCGCTGGAGGCGACGGACTGCTCGGGCGTGGCCGCCCAGGACACCACCGTCGGCTCGGACGGCAGCATCGGCGTCCTGGACGGCTGCCTCACCCCGGCCGGCTCCGCCGACGGCGCCGCCGTGCTCCTGCGGGACTGCACCCGGACCGCCGACCAGGAATGGCGCAGGGGCCCGGACTCCTCGCTGCTGAACCCGTCGACCGGCCGCTGCCTGAGCGGCGCGGACGGCCGACTGCTGCTGCAGCCCTGCGGGACGACCGCAAAACAGCGCTGGACCACGCCCAGCCCCAGCGGGCCGCTGACCGGCATCGACGGGCAGTGCACGGACGTCGACGGGGCGTCCACCGTCAACGGCACCGCCGTCCAGCTCTACCGCTGCAACTCCACCGGCGCCCAGGACTGGACCGTCCACCAGGACGGCTCGCTCCGCGCCCTCGGCAAGTGCCTGGACGTCACCAACGGCAGCACCGCCGCCGGCACCCCCGTCCAGCTCTACGACTGCAACGGCACCGCCGCCCAGAGCTGGTACCCGCGCCCGGACGGCACCCTGCTCAACCCGGGCTCCCGCCGCTGCCTGGACGCCCGGGGCGGCGGCAGCGCCGACGGGACCAGGCTCGAACTCTGGGACTGCACCGGCGGCACCAACCAGCTCTGGAAACCGCCCGCCTGACCGGTACCCGCTCCACCGGTGATTGCGCACGCGGCGTTCGGAATGCCCGAACGCCGCCGTACGCTGTCCCGCAACACCGGCAGGATCATCGCGAACACCTCAACACGAGCCGCAGCACGCACCACGAGCGGGCCGAGCGGGCCCGCCACCGCACGCGGGCGTTCGGGGGAACCGGAGAAACCAGTGGAACTTCGTCAGTTGCGCGTCTTCGAGGCCGTGGCCACCCACCGCACCGTCACCGCCGCGGCCGTGGCGCTCGACCTGGCCCCCTCCTCGGTGTCCGAGCAGATCCGCACCCTCGAACACAGCCTGGACACCGAGCTGTTCGACCGCGCCCCGCACGGAACCAGGCTCACCGCGGCCGGCGAGCGGCTGCTGCCCTGGGCGCGCACACTGCTCGACCAGGCCGAACAGGCCCGCCGCGAGGTGGTCGCCGACCGCGCCCGGCTGCGGCTCGGCGCGCTGGAGACGATAGCCGCGACCCACGTCCCGGCCGTGCTGGCCCGGCTCGCCGAACGCCGCCCCGGCCTGGACGTCGCGCTGCACACCGACACCGCCCGGGACGCGCTGCTCGGCGGCGTCGCGGCCGGGGCACTGGAGGCCGCCCTCATCCTGGACACCGCCGGACCGCTCGGCGACCTCGGCTTCTACCTGCCGCCCGCCCCGCTCGACCACCTCGACCTCCAGGACGTCCCGCTCGCCCTGGTCGCCGCCCCCGCCCACCCGCTCGGCGGCGCCGCCGCCCTCACCCGCGAGGACCTGCGCGGCCAACGCCTGCTGGTGAACACCCCGGCCTGCTCCTTCCGGCTGGCCGGCGAGCGCCTGCTCGGCCACGCCGTCGAACGCGTCCCCAGCGGCGGCGTCGCCGTCACCCGCGCCTGCGCCGAACAGGGCCTCGGCATCGCCCTGCTCCCCGACTTCGCCGTCCGGGAGCCCCTCGCCTCCGGCGCCCTCGTCCGCCTCCCCCTCGCTCCCCCGCCCCTGCACCTCCGCCTGGTGTGGCGCGCCGACCGCGAGACCGTCCCCGGGCTGCGCGCGGCCCTGTACGCCGCCGCGGCCTGAACTCCCCCACACCACAAGCCCGTTCACCGCACACCCGGTCGGCCCGGACGGTATCGCCCGGCCCCTCGAACGCCGGACGGCGCACCCCGGAACCCCGGGGGGCGCCGTCCGCCTCCTACCAGCCCGCCGAATCAGGCCTTCGGGCCCGCCGACTGCACGACCTCGAAGGACCACAGCGTGGACCCGGAGGCAGCCGGCCGCTTCGGCGCCTCGCCGCCCTCACCGCCGCCACGGTGGGCGGCCTGCATCGGGCCCTCCATCCAGGCCTTGAAGTCCTCCTCGCTGCGCCAGCGGGTGTAGACCAGGTACTGGTCGGTCCCCTCGACCGGACGCAGCAGTTCGAACCACTCGAAGCCGTCGGAGTTCTCCACCGCACCGGCCCGCGAGGCGAAGCGCTGCTCCAGCACCTCGCGCTGCTCGGCGGGCACCGTCAGTACGTTGATCTTGACGACGGACATGCCGCTCCTCACTGATCCGCCGGGGCCCGTACGGCCGTCGGCTCGGTTGCTCCCGAGCAGTCTGCTACACCTCACACCCCGCCGGTCGGGTGCTGCGGGCCCGGGGGCCGCCGGGGCGGGGCGGGGGCAGGGGGCGGGGCTCCGGCTTCCGGCTCAGGCGATCCAGGCCGGGAGGAGGCGGTCGGCGTCGCGCGGGGCGAGGGCGCAGGCGCCTTCGGGGGTGCGGGCGTCGGGGTTGTAGGCGTGGGAGGGGGACGGGGAGGCGACGAGGGCGGTGAAGCCCTCGGCGGTGGTGATGCGGCGGGGCACGTCGGCGGGGAGGGCGAGGGTGTCGCCGGCGGCGACCGTCAGGGTCTCGCCCGCGAGGTCGACCTCGGCCGAGCCGGCCAGCAGGGTCCAGATCTGCTCGGTGTCCATGGCGTGCAGCGGGCCCTGCCGGTCGGCGGGCATCTCGACCCGCCACTGGGCGAGGGCGGTCGCACCCTGGGTGGGTGAGGCGAGGGTGGTCATGACGGCGTTCGGGGTCTCGGTGCGACGGGCGTCGGCGGAGCGGATCACGGGCATGGCGAAGGAACCCCCTAAGATGGACAATGTCGTTGTCTATATGGTCAATGAGGTTGTCTATCGTGTCAAGCGAACCCGCCCCGCCCGGCTTCGAGCTGCCGCTGCGCCTGCTGCTGGCCTTCCGCACGATCATCGACGAACTGCACGAGCGGATCGCCCGCGAAGGGCACCCGGACCTGCGCCCGATGCACGGCTTCGTCTTCCAGGCGATCGGCCCCCGGGGCACCACCGCCGTCGAACTCGGCCGCCGGCTCGGCGTCTCCAAGCAGGCCGCGGGCAAGACCGTCGAGACCCTGGAACAGCTCGGCTACGTCGAGCGCGGCAGCGACCCGGCCGACGCCCGCCGCAAGGTGGTCCGGCTCACCGAGCGGGGCGTGGACTGCCTGGTCCGCTCGGCGCGGATCTTCGAGGAACTGCGCACCGAGTGGTCCGCCGCCCTCGGCGAGGAGGAACTCCGCCGGATCGAGGACGGTCTGCGGCTGCTCGCCCCCGGGGACCCGTTCCGGCTCGACACCCCGCGCTGGTTCGGCAGCCCGTGAGGAACGCCGCACCAGCGCTGGGGACGGCTAGAACGACCGCCCCTCCCCCCGGTACGGCGGCTGCGGCCCGGTCGGCGGATCCGGCCGGTCCCGCCGGTCGGCGCAGAGCGTGGAGCTGAGCCGGGTGAGGAGTGCGGCGAGGTCCTCGTACTGCCGCTCGTCCCAGTCCCCCAGCAGTTCCGCGAGCTGGGTGCGCCGGGCCGCGACCAGCCGCAGCGCCGCCTCCTCCCCCGGCTCGGTGAGCCGCAGCGGCAGGCCGCCGGTGCGGGCGGCGAGGCCGCGGCCCTCCACCTCCCGGACGGCCTCCTCGACGACCGAGACCGGGACGACCCGCCGCTCGGCCAGTTCGGCGGGCTCCACCGAACCGTGGTGGTGCATCTGCAGGAGGAGCCAGCTGGAGGCGGGCCGCAGGTCGAGCCCGGCGGTGGCGGTGATCCGCCGGAAGAGGTCGCGCCGGGCCTCCCGGGTGCCCAGGACGGACAGCGCGCGGGCGATCTCGTCCAGGGAGGAGCGCTCGACCGGGTTGATCCCGATCGACTCGCTGAGGTCGGGCGCGGTCACCGTGGAGCGCAGCTTCTGCTCGCGCAGGAACAGCGACAGCACGAAGGCGACCGCCGCGACGGGCACCGCGTACAGGAACACCCGGGTGATCGACTCGGCGTAGGCGTGGTGGACGCCGGCCTGGAGGGCGGCGGGCAGCCGGGTGATCAGGCGCGGGTCGGCGGTGATCGCCTCCACCCGGAAGCCCGGCGGCAGCGGCTCCCCGGCCAGGGCGTCGGCGAGCCGGGAGCGCAGGCCGCTGGCGAAGACCGTCCCGAAGATGGAGACGCCGAAGGAGGCGCCGATGGAGCGGAAGAAGGTGGCGCCGGCGGTGGCCACCCCGAGGTCCTGGTAGCCGACCGAGTTCTGCACGATCAGCACCAGTACCTGCATCACCAGGCCCAGCCCGAGGCCGAAGACCAGGAAGTAGAGGCTCATCTCGGCGGTGCCGCTGTGCTCGTCGAGCCGGGAGAGCAGCAGCAGGCCGACCGTGGTGACGGCCGTCCCGGCGATCGGGAAGGCCCGGTAGTGGCCGGTGCGGGCGACGATCTGGCCGGAGCCGATCGAGGTGAGCAGCATCCCGAGGACCATCGGCAGCATGTGGATGCCGGACATGGTGGGCGAGACCTGCTGGACCACCTGGAGGAAGGTCGGCAGGTAGGTGAGGGCGCCGAACATCGCGAAGCCGACCACGAAGGAGATCACCGCGACCAGGCTGAACGTCCGTGAGCGGAACAGCCGCAGCGGCAGGACGGGCTCGGCGGCCGAGCGCTCCACCTGGACGAAGACGAGCAGCAGCGCCAGTCCGAGCACGCCCAGGCCGACGACCTGCCAGGAGCTCCAGGCCCAGGTGGTGCCGCCGAGCGAGGTCATCAGCACCAGGCAGGTGGCGACGGCGGCGATCAGCGCGGTGCCGAGGTAGTCGATCCGGTGCTCGCGCCGGGCCTCCGTGCCGTGCAGCACCGCCGCGATCACCACCAGGGCGACCGCGCCGATCGGCAGGTTGACGTAGAACACCCAGCGCCAGCTGAGGTGGTCGACGAACAGCCCGCCGAGCAGCGGCCCGAGGACGCTGGTGACGCCGAAGACGGCGCCGAAGAGGCCCTGGTACCTGCCGCGGTCCCGGGGGGCGACGAGGTCGCCGACGATCGCCTGGGAGAGCACCATCAGGCCGCCGCCGCCGAGGCCCTGGAGAGCGCGGAAGGCGATCAACTCGCCCATGTTCTGGGCGATTCCGCAGAGCACCGAGCCGATCAGGAAGATCACGATGGAGGCCTGGAAGAACCGCTTCCGGCCGTACATGTCGCCGAGCTTGCCCCAGAGCGGGGTGGCGGCGGTGGAGGCCAGCAGGTAGGCGGTGACCACCCAGGAGAGGTGGTCCAGGCCGCCGAGGTCGCTGACGATGGTGGGCAGCGCGGTGGAGACGATGGTCTGGTCGAGGGCGGCGAGCAGCATCGCCAGCAGCAGGGCCCCGATCGGCACCCAGAGGTTGGCGGCGGTGACCTCGGGCGGGCCGGGCGGGCCGGGCGGGTGCGCCGGGCTCCGCCCGCTCGCGGCGCGCGGCTCCGTCATGACGTCTCCACAGGCGGCATGGCCTCTCCGTCGGGTCGCGGGGCCGGACGACCGGACGCCCAGGTGGATGATCACTCCCCGTTCCCCATGCTGGCAGATATGTCCCGTTATGCTCCGCCGGGTTGAGCCGAACGTAAGCACCGGACCCGTCGTGGGCGTTCCGGCGGTTTCCCCCGGGGCCAACCACCACCAACCGGCACAACACCCCCGCCGGGGGCCGGACGCCCCTGTCCCCCCTCCGGGACGTCCTGCATAATCAGGCCCGATCGCGAGACCCGAGAACCGAGGAGGACCGGCCGATGCCGGACCAGCACTGCCCGACGTGCGGCACCGCACGCTCCACCGGGTGCAGCTGCCTCCCCGACCGGAGCCTCGACGAGACCACCGTCCTCCCGCACCTGGAGGGCCCGCCGCTGGTCCGCCCGTACGTGCCGCAGGCGCCCGAGCAGGTCGCCGACGAGCCGCCGCTGACGGCCGACCCGTTCGCGACCACCGTGCTGCCCCCGGTCGCGCCGGCACAGCCTGCACAGCCTGCACAGCCGATGAGGCATCCGGTGCAGCAGGCCCAGCACGCACAGCAGATGCAGCCGCCGGCCACGCCCCCGCTCGGGCCGGACGCGGACGCCTACGCGACGACCGTCCTGCCGCCCGTCCCGGGCCCCGCACCGGACGCGTACGGCAACGGCGCCACCACCGTCCTGCCCGCGGTCCCGCCGGCCGGACGGCCCGGCCCGGACGCGTCCGGGGACGAGCTCGGCTACTTCCCGTTCGACAGCGGGGCCCCCGGGCCCGACTCCGCCCCCACCGGCGGACGGGCCGCGCGCCGGGCCGCCGAGCAGTCCGAGCGCGGCCCCCTCGCCGGGCGCAAGGGCCTGATCGCGGGCGTCGGCGCCGGACTGCTGGCGCTCACCGTCGGCCTCGCGTACGCCGTGACGCCGTCCTCCGAGCCGACCCGTCGGGCCGAACCGGCGCCCACCACCTCGCTCGCCCCCGCCCCGGTGGAGCCGCCGACCGTGGCCGCCCCGGCGCCCAGCGACCCCACGCCGACCCCCGAGACGCCCAGCCCGAGCGCCACCCGGTCGGCCAGACCGAGCCCCACCAGGACCCCCACCCCCACGCCGACACCCACTCCGACCCCCACCCCGACACCGACGCCGACCCCCACGCCGACGCCCACCCCGACGCTCACGCCCACCCCGTCGCAGACCCCGCGGCTGCTCCAGATGGGAATGAGCGGGCCCGACGTCAAGGCGATGCAGCAACTGCTCGTCGGCGCCGGGTGCGGATTCGTCGACAAGTCGCTCGTCACCGGCACCTTCGACTGGTGGACCCAGACGACGCTGCAGGACTACCAGCGGCAGAACCGGATCAAGGGCGAGAACGGCGTCTACGGCCCCAAGACCCAGGCCGCCCTCACCGCCGACCCCGGCTGCTGAGCGGGGCCGGGCGGGAGGCGGCCGCGCCGTCGGCCGGTCCCACCTCCGGCCACCCGCACCACCTGCTGACCGGCGTCAGCCGGTGATCGCCCCGAAGATGCTGACCCCGGCCAGCACCACCATGATCGCCGCCGCCACCCGGACGATCAGCTTCATCGGCACGTACTTGAGCAGCTTCTGCCCGCCCACGATGGCGATCCCGCCGACCGCGCAGAGCGCCAGCCAGGAGCCCAGGCCGACGGCCAGCGGGTCGGCGTACTTGGCGGCCAGGTTGGCGGTCATGATCTGGGTCAGGTCGCCGAACTCGGCGACCGCGACGACCGCGAAGCTGGTCCCGGCCACCTTCCAGAAGCGGTTCGAGGACGGCTCCTTGGCCGCGTGCCCCTCCTCGTCCTCACCGCCGTGGAACAGCAGCATCGCCGCGCCGACCAGGAACAGCGCTCCGGTGACGCCCTCCACCCAGCGGTGCGGCAGCAGCGAGAGCAGGTGCCCGGCGGCCAGCGCCAGCACCACCTGGAGCAGCATGGCGGCGGCGACGCCCGCGAAGACGTAGCTCGCCCGGTACTTGGTGCCGAGCACCAGGCTGGCCAGCGCGGTCTTGTCCGGCAGCTCGGCCAGGAAGATGATGCCGAACGTCAACGCGGCAACGGTCAAACTCATCGGAGGAACCCCTCGGTCGGCTGTCCGGCCTCCGCAGGTCCGTCAGGGGACGCTTCGGCCCGACAGCACTGGAAATGGTCACAGCACTGCGGCCGAAGGTCTCGCCGGCAGCCGCCATTCGAGCGGTGCCCCGGGCGCCGGGCCCCTGGGGGGCCAGTATGTCGACGGTCCGGTGGAGGGCTACTCCCCTTCAACGCGCTCCAGCCTACCCGACGCCGTGGCCGCCCGGCCCGGCGTCGGCCGTCACCAGACCCCGCCCGACCAGCTCCAGCACCACCACGACCGCCACCGACTCCACCGCCAGCAGCCCGATCAGCACGAACAGCTGCACCGCGCCCGCCTGCACCGGCGAGGCGCCGCCGAGCAGCATCCCCACGAAGGCGCCGGGCAGGGTGACCAGGCCGACGGTGCGGGTCTGGTCCAGCGCCGGGACCAGCGAGGTCGCGGCCGCCGTACGGCAGATCTCCAGCCGGGCGTCCCGCTCCTCGAAGCCCAGTGCCAGCGCCGCCTCCACCTCGCCGCGCCGCTGCCGCAGCTCGTCCAGGGCGCGCCGGCCGGCGAGCGAGGTCGCGGTGAGCCCGCCGCCGATCAGGATGCCCGCGACCGGGATCACCGACAGGCCCTTGAGCGGCAGCAGCCCGACGGCCAGCAGCAGGGCCAGCACCGGCAGCACCCCGGCGCCGATCGGGGCCGCCGCCCAGACCCAGCCGGGGCCCGGGGTCATCCGCCGGCCCGCGGTGCGCACCGCGACCGTGAACATCAGCAGCACGAACAGCGCCGACCACCAGAGCGAGGCGACCACCCAGCTGATCACCGCGGCGACGGCGGCCAGCTGGACGACCGCCCGCAGTCCGGCCCGCGCCACCGCCCGCCCGTGGCCGAGCAGACCCCGGCCGGCCACCGCCACGGCGGCCAGCAGCAGCACCGCGGTGACCACCCCGAGCACCGGGGTGACCGGCAGCAGCTGCCCGGCGCCGGACGCCGCCAGCGGTACGGGTGCCGACGGCGGCGACCACGGGGACAGCGGCATCAGATCCAGCTGGTGAACCACATCCGGTCCTGCCAGGACGACATCGGGATCACCTCCGCCGTGTACAGCGGGTAGAAGAAGGCGAAGCAGCCGACGATCGCGAGCACGATCAGCCCGGCCCCGATCGCCCCGTACCGGCGGCGCTGGGGGCTGCAGCCCACCGGGCCGAGGATCGCACCGAGCATCTGGGCGACGGCCAGGCACAGGAACGGCACCAGCACGACCATGTAGAAGGAGAAGATCGTCCGCTCCTGGTACTGGAACCAGGGCAGGTAGATCCCGGCCACCGCGCACAGCACGGCGCCCGAGCGCCAGTCCCGGCGGAAGAACCAGCGCCACAGCAGGTAGACCAGCGCGAAGCAGGCCGCCCACCACAGGAACGGGGTGCCCAGGCCCAGGATCTGCGCCGCGCAGCCACCGGGGGCGGTGCAGCCGCGCGACCCGGTCGGCACCTGTTCCCAGTACATCGAGACCGGGCGGCCGTCGACCAGCCAGGCGAAGGGGTTGGACTGGTAGGTGTGCGGGGTGCTCAGGCCGGTGTTGAAGTCGTACATCTGCGAGTGGTAGTGCCACAGGCTGCGCAGCGGCGCGGGCACCCAGGTCATCGGGACCTGCGGCAGCGGGATGCCGAAGGCGTGGTCCGGGGAGAGCCCGGCGCGGCCGTCCGCCCAGTGCCGGTCGTAGCCGCCCCCGCCGTTCGCACCGCCGGCCAGCCAGCCGCTCCAGGCGCCGACGTACACCACCACGGCCGAGCCGACCATGGCGAGGAGGGCGGGTACGGCGTCCCGGCGCAGCATCGAGCGCCAGGGGTGGCGGGCGCCGGCGGCGCGGCGGCCGGACTGGTCCCAGAGCACGGTCAGGACGCCGAAGGCGGCGAGGATCGGGGCGCCGTTCCACTTGACGGCGCAGGCGGCGCCGATGAGCACCCCGGCGGCGATCCGCCAGGGGCGCCACCCGAGCCGCACCCCGTCGCCGTCGGTGACCCCGGCGAGCCGGGCGCGGACGTGGTCGCGGTCGATCAGCAGGGCGCCGAAGGAGGCGAGCACGAAGAACATCTGGATGCCGTCGAGCAGGCCGACCCGGCTCATCACCAGCTGGAGGCCGTCGACGGCCATCAGCAGGGCGGCGGTGCAGCCGACCAGGGTGGAGCCGAAGAGCCTGCGGCCGATCCGGGCCAGCATCAGCACGGTGAGGGTGCCGAGCAGTGCGGTCATGAACCGCCAGCCGAAGGGGTGCAGTCCGAACAGCTGCTCGCCGACCGCCATCACCCACTTGCCGAGCGGCGGGTGGGCGATGAACTCGGGCGCGGAGCTGAGCGGGACGGACTGCGGGACGGCCAGGATGTCGGCGTTGGCGTGGTCGGGCCAGGTGCCCTCGAAGCCCTGCTGGAGCAGGGACCAGGCGTCCTTGGGGTAGTACGTCTCGTCGAAGACGAAGGCGTTGGGGTAGCCGAGGTTCCAGAACCGCAGCAGGCCGGCGAAGAGCGCGACGCCGATCGGGCCGAGCCAGCCGGAACGGTCGGCCGCCCAGCGCAGCAGGCCGCGCGGGGCCGGTGCCGGGTCCGGTTCGGCGGTGGCCTGGACCGCCGGGGGGTGCGTGAGCGCCGCTTGCGTCATAGCCTCGCCGATTCGCCTGTCTGCGGGGCCCTGGGGGTTGCTGCACCGGGCCCGGGTCTGCTGCCCCGGCCGGGGCCGGGCGGTCAACAGCCACTGACACTATGTGGCGGTGCCCGGGAAGCCAAGCGCGACGGGCGCCGACCAGGTGACCTGGTCGGCGCCCGTACGAGCGGCTGTACACATGGCCGCACAAGCGGCCGATTCGCTCGGCCGCCCGCCGTCACGCGGCGGTCTGCAGCTCCCGCCCCCGGACCGGGGCCGGGGTGCGGACCACGGCCGGGGCCGCGTTGTCCTGCTCGGCCGTGAGGTACGGACGCAGGCGCAGCGCCAGCACGACGATCAGCAGCGTCGAGCCCGCCATGGCCGCGAGGTAGAGCGGCCAGGTGCCGGAGCCGACCAGCAGCACGCCGACGGCCGGGCCGACCGCGATGGCAATCTGCTTCACCAGGGCGTACCCGGCGTTGTAGGTGCCGAGCAGCCGGGCCGGGGCGAGGTCGGCGACCATCGGGCCCATGGTGGGCGCGAGCAGCGACTCGCCGACGCCGAACAGGGCGTAGATCGAGACGATGGCGACCGTGGCGGCCATGGTCTCGGTCCGGATCAGGCCGGCGACCAGGGCCATCCCCCAGGCGCCGAGCCAGACCACACCGGCCGCGGCCATCGCGGTGGTGCGGCGGCGGCGCGCCGTGATCCGCACCATGAACATCTGCAGCACCACGATGGTGACCGCGTTGGCGCCGATCGCGAGGCCCAGGGTGGACGGCGCGGTGCCGACGGTGTCGGTGGCGAAGGCCGCGACACCGGACTCGAACTGGCCGTAGCAGGTGAAGAAGATCAGCCCGGCGAGGATGCTGAGCCGCACCATCGCCTTGTCGGCGAGCAGGGCGCGCAGGCCGGTCGGGCCGGTCGCCGCGTCCTGGACGGCGCTCAGCTGGGCCTTCGGCATCCGGGCGGTGCCGGTGACCAGGGCCAGGCCGAGGAAGGTGACCGCCTCGATGGTGAACAGCCGGGTGAGGCTGGCCGGGTCGGCGACGTTCACGATCTGCCCGCCGACCAGCGCGCCGATGCCCATGCCCAGGTTGACCAGGGTGAACTGCAGCGCGAAGGCGTGCGAGCGGGTCGCGGCCGTCGAGCAGCGGACGATCATCGTGGCGAGGGCCGGCTGGCAGGTGGTGACACCCGCGCCGAACAGGAACGAGGAGACCAGCAGGGCCGGCGTGCCGGTGGCTTGGCCGAAGGCGAACGCGCCGGTGGCGGCCAGGGCCGCACCCGCCAGCAGCACCGGACGGGGACCGTACCGGTCGATGCCGCGCCCGGTGAACGGGAGGACGGCGAGCGCCGCCAGCGCGAAGACGGTGAACACCATCCCGGCCGCCAGCGAACCCAGCCCGCGCACCTGGTCCACGTACACGAACATGTACGGCATCGTGAACCCGCTGCCGAACGCGCTGAGCGCGTTGCCGATCTGGACGCGGCGCAGCGGGCCGCCCGCCCCACGTCGCTGCTGCCTCTGCTGCTTCACCGTGCCGATCACCGTGCACATCCCTTCCTGTTTCCACTGGAACTCTTAAGCCCAGAAGATTTCAGACCTAAACTCTGCCGAGATAAAGTCTTAGCACCGGAAGACTGCGGAGTCAAAGGCTTAAGGAGTGCACGCCCGTGCGACACTGGTCCGCATGACTACGGACAAGCCGTCGCCGGCTGCCGACAAGCCCCCGCGGACCACTCCCCTGGAGTTCGGCATCGCCGAGCAAGTGGCCCTCTACCAGCGGGAGTTCCCCACCGTCGACCCCCAGGTCGAGACGATCGTGCAGACCCTCAACCGGGTCTCCCGGCGGATGGGCGTCGCGTACGACCGGCAGCTGACTGTGCTCGGGATCACCTCCGCCGAGTGGGAGGTGCTCAAGGCGCTGGTGGTGAGCGGGAGCCCCTACCGGCTGGGCCCGGGCGAGCTGGCGAAGCGGCTGGGGCTCACCCCGGCCGCGATGACCCACCGGATCGACCGGATGGTGGCCGAGGACCTGGTCACCCGGGAGCGGGACGAGTCCAACCGGGTGCGGGTGATCATCGAGCTGACCGAGAACGGCCGCGACAAGTGGCTGGAGTCGATGCGGATGGCCGCGGTGTTCGAGGAGGAGCTGCTGCAGGACGTCGTGGGCGAGGAGCGCACCGCGCTGTCCGGCCTGCTGGCCCGGATGCTGCGGCGGATCGAGGAGAGCCAGCCGGACGCGCTCGGGCGCACGTCCGACCTGGCCTGAGCCGCGGTAGCGGGCCCGGAACGACGGAGTCCGGCCCGCCGGGGGTGCTCCCCCGGCG
>NZ_JBHZCN010000121.1:0-27308 GCF_042755465.1 Kitasatospora sp. NPDC059160
GGGGGGGGGGTTCGCTGTTGGGGCTGGGGGCGAATGGGGGTCCTGGGGGGTTGGGGGTGGGGTGGGGGGGGGGGGGTGGTGGGGGGTCGCGCCGCCTACCACCCGCGTCCACGTTGCTAGTTGGGCTGGTTGACAGCCTTGGCGTAGGGCAGCGCGACGTACGGGAACGCGGCGGAGAACGGCTTGTCGGCGTGGTCGACCTTGTCGCCGGCGGCGAGCGCGGGGATGAGGTGGCCGGGGGTCGCGCCTTCCAACGCCTGGAGTTCGATGTCGACGACGTCGTCGGTCAGGCGGCGCCCGTTGGGGTAGCCCTGGAAGTCGCCGTCGAGGACGCCGAGCCGGTCGGGATTCGCGGTGACGGGCGTCGACATGTTCAGGCGCAGCTCCTCGGCGGGCACGAACTTGGACGCGTCGATGTCCTGGTTCATGAGCTGGGAGTTGAGGTCGACGGCGAGGGGCCCGTTGGTCGCCTTGGCGATGCCGGTGAGGAAGATCTCCTGGAGGTCGGTGCGGGGGGTGGCGGGGGCCGGGATGCCGTAGATGGCCTGGACGAGCTGCGGCACCTCCGGGTTCAGGACCTTGTTCACCAGTACGGGCTGGTTGTGGTCCTGGGACGGCGGCAGGGAGTTGAAGGTGTCCTTGAGACCTGCCGGGACGACGACCTCGTTGACCAGCGGGTTGCCCAGGCGCGAGACCTGGACGTGCCGGCCGGTCGGGTCCGCCTTGCCGGGGCTGAGCTTGAGGGTCTGCTTCTCGGTGCTCGACCAGACGCCGATGACGGGGTTGCGGCCGGGGTCGCCCTTGAAGGCGAGGCGGCTCTTGGGGATCTGCAGGGCGACGGTGTTGACGTTGTAGCCGGCGAGGGTGTTCTGGCCGACCTCGGAGAGGTTGCCGCCGTAGAGCAGGTCGAAGACCCGCAGGTCGAGGAAGAACGGGTCGGCGGCCTGAGTGGCCACCGTCTGCCCGCCGCCGGGGAGTTGGACGGTCGCCTGGTTGCGGAGCCGGCCGTAGTCGGGCATGGAGGCCTTGCCGGTGTCCGAGGGGGCGACCTGGCCGTGCTCGACCAGCGTCACGGGCTCGCAGCCCGGGCGCAGCTCCTGGAGCGTGTAGTACTGGCGGAACAGGAGGGTGGGATCGGTGAGGTTGTTCACCACGCCGTTGTTGTAGAGGAAGGTGTTGGTGCCGCGCTGGTCGTCCGTGTGGAACGTCCAGCGGTAGGTGATGTCGGGCTTTCCGGTGCCCTGGGAGTCGATGTTGACGTCGTAGTGCGCGCCGTCGGCCCAGGGGTAGAAGTTGGGGCCGCCGTTGGGCTCCTGGAAGGGCAGCCAGTTGGCGATGAGGGTGACGGTGTCGGGGTTGTCGGGGCTGGTGAAGGCGTAGACGTCGGTGTTGTCGACCTGCGGGTCGGCGGCGGTCAGGGGCGCTTCGCGGTGGCTGGAGGCGTTGCCGGTTCCGGCTCCGGGGCCGATGAGCGCGGTGCTGGCGATGGCCAGGCTCATGCTGGTGAGGATGGCCGCGCTGCGCGCGATCCGGGTTCTGCGGGAAGGTCGGCGCGTGACGTTCATTGGGGGTCGGGTTCTCGCTTCCGTGACGGTCGATGTCCGCCCGGGGCCCGTCCGGCCCCGGCGCAGGTCCGGCTGGGCAGCCGCAAGGGGCACTGTGAACCGGATCCTGTTCGTGCTTCGCGCGCCGGGCGGGTGAGGTTTGGTCGCCTCACCCGCCCGGCCCAGCCGGACCACCTGGTCGGTGGAACCTGTCCGTGCTCTGAGCGGCAACGGTCCGGGGCAGGGAGAGCGCCGGGGGTGCAGTGAGGGCACTCGCGTTCGGGAGGGGGCTGTGCATTCGGGGCGGGTGCCCCGTGCGAGTGATCCCGTGGACTTCGCCGGAGTGGTGACGTGCCGTCCGCCGGACGAGGCCACCAGGGTTACCGCTCGGGCGCTCGCCCTCATCCTCATCCCGGCCGTCGGCCCTCTCGGCCGTGGTGGCGGGTCGTTCTCCCCGGAGGCAATGACGTGGTGCTGCCGCGACGCGTGGTTCGGACGGGCGCGGGGGCGGTGGGCGCGCTGTGTCTGCTCGGCCTCGCGGCGCCCGCTCACGCGCACCCGCTGGGGAACTTCTCCGTCAACCACTACCTCGGGTTCACCGTCCACCCCGACCGGATCGAGGCCCTGGCCGTCACCGACGCCGCCGAGATCCCCACCCTCCAGGAACGGCCGAGGGTCGACCGCAACGGCGACGGCGCGATCGACGACGGGGAGCTTGCCGCCTGGGCGGCCGAGCAGTGCGCACAGACCGCCCAGCGCCTCGAGGTGACGACGGAGCAGGCGTCCACGGCGCTGCGCTGGACGACCCGGTCCGCGCGGTTCCGGTACGAGGACGGCTCCGCCGGTCTGCCCACGAGCCGGCTGGAGTGCGTGCTGGACGCGGCCCTGAGCGTTCCGGCCGGCGGAACCACCGTGCGGGTCTCCAGCGGGAGCGACCCCGGCCGGGTCGGCTGGAACGAGATCACCGCGCGGGGCGAGGACACCCGGCTCGACCCGACGGACGTGCCGGCCGAGTCGGTGTCCAAGGAGCTGCGGGACTACCCCCGCGACCTCCTCAACAGCCCCAGTGGCGTCACCCGCGCACGGTTCCGCGCCCTGCCGGGCGGCGGCCCGGCCGCCGGGGCGGGGACCGTCTCCCGAAACGACGGCTCGGGCCCCACCGCCTGGCTCGCCGGCCTCGACAGCCGACTCGCCGGCCTCGGGGCGGCCCGTCAACTCACCGTTCCCATCGGCCTGTTGGCCGTCCTGCTCTCGATCGTACTCGGGGCCGGGCACGCGCTGCTGCCCGGGCACGGCAAGACCGTGATGGCCGCCTACCTGGCCGGCCGGCGCGGGAGCACCCGGGACGCGGTCGCGGTCGGAGCCACCGTCACCCTCACCCACACCGCCGGCGTCCTCGTGATCGGCCTGGCCCTGACCGCGTCCGCTTCGCTGGCCGGCGACGTCGTCCTGGGCTGGCTCGGCGTTGCCAGCGGAGCCCTGGTCGCGGTCGTCGGCCTCGGCCTGCTGCGGGACGCGACCCGCCGCGCGCGCGGCGGTCCGCACCCCGACCCCCTCCCGGACCACGCGCACGACACGGGTGAGCCCGGGGCGGAGCGGGCCAGGGAACTCGCCCACTCGGCGGCGGCCCCCTCCCCGGCCCAGCACCACGGCCACGCCCACCCGCACGGCCACGCCCACGGCGGCCACGCCGAGCACCACGACCACGACCACGGCCAGGGCCACGACCAGGGCCACGACCACGGCCACGGCCACGACCAGGGCCACGGCCACGGCCACGGCCACGATCATGCCGGTGGACACCATCACGACCACGCGGCTCGGCACCATCACGACCACGGGCACCGCCACGGCCTCTTCGGCGGCGGTCACCACCATCACCACGCCCCGCCCGGCCGCCGCGGGCTGATCGGCCTGGGCATCGCCGGAGGCCTGGTCCCCAGCCCGTCGGCGCTCGTCGTCCTCCTCGGAGCCATCGCGCTCGGCCGGACCCTGTTCGGCGCGGCCCTCGTGGTCGCCTACGGCCTGGGCATGGCCGCCACCCTCACCGCGGTCGGCCTGCTCCTGGTCCGTCTGGGCGACCGCCTCGCCGCCGCCACCGACGGGCCGCTCCTCGGCCGCCTGCGCCGCCTCACCCCCTACAGCTCACTGCTGACCGCCCTGCTCATCCTCACGGTGGGAATCGGACTGGCCGTCCGCAGCCTGCCCGCCACCATCTGACGTCCCACCTCGGAGGCCCGCCACCGTGAACGCCCGCACCCCACGCAGAGCAGTTCGCCTTCTCGTACCCGCCCTGGCCGCCGTCACCGCCCTGGCCGGCTGCGGCGGCGAGCCGGACGGCAGGTTCGACGCCCAGGCGGGCACCCCGTCCCCCAGCTGCATCCAGCACCAGAGCCAGGACCCCGGCAGCGCGTACACGGGCCGGGAGAAGTCCGACCCGAAGTCGGTGCTGGAGATGATGCGCTTCTACACCGCCAACGGCACGAAGACGTACTGCGACGGCAGACCGCCCACGGACACCGACCGCCACTGGACCGAGCTCTACACCGCACTCGGCGGCGACGCCGTCCACGTCACCACCGGATAGTCACGTTCCGGCCGACGCTGCGGCGTCCGGCCGCTCGACGCGGGCCCGGGCGGCGCGGGTGTGCGGGGGAGACTACGGCGAGATGATCCGCGCACCGTCTCCAGCCCCCCGCGTACCCGCGGATGCCTCTGACCCTGACGGCGCCGGCACCTGGACGGCGGAGGTTCCTCCGATCCAAGGTTCGAGCCCCCGTCGTTCCATACGCGAGGGTCCGTGGCGGCACCGGCCGCCGGTATCCGGGGCAGGCCGGGCGGAACCGCAGGGCCGACCACACCTCGTCGACGGCGACCTGCCGTACCGGCCGGACGCCGCCCTCCGGCACCCGTGCCCACCTCGTCAGTTCGTTCGGCTGGGTTCACCCCTGAGGGTGTTCCGGAATTGGCACCCATCCGGGCCCTGGCGGCCGCCGAATGGCGGGTGTGAACACCGACGCAGCCCCGCCCCCGCCCCCTTCGGTCCGACGTCGGACGCGGGCGGTGCGTGCGGGTGCGGCCGCCGCGGCCGGGGTGGCCGCGGCGGTGGCCGCGCTCGGGGTGGGCGAACTGGTCGCCGCGGTGACCGGCCCCGGTACCGCGCCGGCCATCGCGGTCGGCTCGGCGGCGATCGACCTGACGCCGACTCCGTTGAAGGAGTACGCCGTCCGCACCTTCGGCACCCAGGACAAGGCGGTGCTGCTCGGCGGGATCCTCCTGACGACGGCTCTGCTGGCCGCGTTCACCGGATGGCTGTCCGCCCGCCGTCCGAAGAGCGGAGCAGGTGTCTTCGGGGCCTTCGGACTCCTGGGCGCCTGGGCCGCTCTCTCCCGGTCGGGTGCGGGCGCCGCGGACGCCGCACCGGCCCTCGCGTCGGGCGCGGTCGGCGCGCTCACCGTCCTCGGCCTGTCACGACTGCGCCGAGCGGCCGCGCCCCCGGCGCGTACGACCGCGTCGACCGCGTCGACCGCGTCGACCGCGAATTCGGACGACGACCCGGCGCAGCAGGAGCAACCCGCCCCGACCCAGGACACCAGCCGCCGGGCCGTGCTGGCCGCCACCGGCGCGACGATCGCCGTCGGCGCACTCGCCGGTGTCGGCGGCCGGATCCTGGCGGACCGCCGCTACGACACCGGGGCACTGCGCGCGGCCGTTCGGATCCCACCCGCCGCCCAACCCCTGCCCCCACCGCCCGCCGCGGTGCGGCCCAAGGTCCCGGGCCTGTCCCCGTTCGTCACCCCGAACACGGACTTCTACCGCGTCGACACCGCGCTCACCCTTCCCCGCATCGATCCCCGACACTGGGCCCTGCGCATCCGCGGCCTCGTCGACCACCCGCTCCTGCTGACCTTCGACGACCTCCTGCACGAACCGCTGGAGGAACTGGACCACACGCTGACCTGTGTCTCCAACGAGGTGGGCGGCCCCTACGCCGGCACCACCCGCTGGCTCGGCGCCTCCCTCCCGGCCCTGCTGCGCCGTGCCGGGGTGCGTCCCGGAGCCGACCAACTGGTCGGCCACTCCCAGGACGGCATGACCATCGGCACACCGTTGGAGTCGGTACTCGACGGCCGGCGCGCGCTGCTGGCGGTCGCGATGAACGGCGAAGCCCTGCCCGTCGCCCACGGCTTCCCCTGCCGCAGCGTCGTCCCCGGCTTCTACGGCTACACCTCCGCCACCAAATGGCTCGTCGACCTGGACGTCACCACCTTCGCCGCGTACGACCCGTACTGGGTGCGCCGGGGCTGGGACCGCACCGGCGCGGTCCGCACCGCCTCGCGGATCGAGGTTCCGGCGCCGTTCGCCCGTGTTCCCGCGGGGGAGGTCACGGTGGCCGGAACCGCCTGGGCGACGCACCGGGGGATCGCCGCCGTCGAGGTCCGCGTCGACGGCGGCCCCTGGCAGCGCGCGCTGCTCGCCACCGACGCCGGCCCCGATCTCTGGCGGCAATGGACCTGCACATGGGCCGGTGCCACTCCCGGCACCCACCGGATCGAGGTCCGAGCGACCGATGCCGGCGGCGCCGTCCAGACCGAGGAGCGGGCCGCCCCCTTCCCGTCCGGGGCCACCGGCTGGCACAGCGTCGTCGTCACCGTCACCTGAGGGCCCCGACCGGCCCGCCCGGAAACCACCAGACCACCAGACCACCTTCATGACACCGGCACCAGCCGGTGCGGTCCGCCCCAGGGGCTGACCGTTCCATCCTCACAAGGAGATTCCTTCCATGAACGTCACCGCCCCGCGCCGCAACGCGGTCACCGCGCTCCTCGCCGTGACCGCGCTCGCCCTCAGCCTCGGGGCCTGCAGCAGCGGCTCCGGATCGTCCTCCGCCTCCAAGGCCCCCGCCGCCGCGCCGTCCTCGGCCGCCGCCCCCGCGACGGCGGCCGGTGCCGCCATGAGCGACCAGCCGTTCGGGACGGCCTGCGCCGCCGTGCCCAAGGACGGCGCCGGGTCCTTCACCGGCATGGCCAAGGACCCGGTCGCCACCGCCGCCTCCAACAACCCGCTGCTGTCCACCCTGGTGACCGCCGTCAAGCAGGCCGGGCTCGTCGACACCCTCAACTCCGCGCAGAACATCACGGTGTTCGCGCCGACCAACGACGCCTTCGCCAAGATCCCCAAGGCCACCCTGGACGCCGTCCTCGCCGACAAGGAGAAGCTCACCAAGATCCTCACCTACCACGTCGCCCCCCAGCGCCTCGCCCCCGGCGACCTCACCGGCGCGCACAAGACCCTGGAGACCGGCAACGTCACGGTCACCGGTGCCAGCCCCGACTTCACCGTCAACGGCGACGCCAAGGTCCTGTGCGGCAACGTCCAGACCGCCAACGCCACCGTGTACATCGTCGACACCGTCCTGATGCCCACCTCCTGACCCTCCCCGCCGGCGGGCCCGGAGGGGACACAGGTGCGGCCCGTGCGACGAACGGGCGTCAGTCCGCAGCCGGGCCGACGCCGGGACCCGTGCCGGGCCCGGTCCGCGGGTGCTGTCGGTGCTCCCCGCCGGTCCCGGCGAAGGCGGTGCTCGTGTGCCGGAGAGCACGCCCGGAGCCCTTTCGATCGATCTCACAGGCTTCACAGGCTTCACAGGCGGCTTCGGCTGTTCCCCGTTGCTTCGACGGGGAACAGCCGAAGAGCTTGTGGGGTCAGGGAGTCGAGGTGTCCTGGGTGTCCTCGGCGGCGTCCGATTCGGCAGCGGCGGCGGCGCTGTCGGCGGCGTCCACCTTCTTCCGCATCTCGCCGAGTCGGTCACCGCTCGCCGCCGACCCGCTCGCGCCGGCGGACGGTGACCCGGCGGCGGGTGCACCGATCCTGCCGGGGCCGGTCCCGTTCGTGCCGCACGCCGTCAGGGCGAGCGTGGCGAGCAGGGCGGCCGTGACGGCAGCGGTTCGCCGCGACAGCCGGGCGGCTGGTACCGGTGCAGCCGCCGACCCGCCGCCGACCGGGTCGGACGTCGTGCCGGGAACGGTCACTGCGCCGGCGGTCACTGCGCGGTCGGTCACTGTGCGGTCGGGGTGCCGAGGCCCTGCGAGGAGCACCAGGTGGCGACGGCGTTCAGGTCGCTCTGGCGCTGGGTCAGCGTCGGCACCAGGCTCTTGCGGTACGTCAGCCGGTCGTTGAGGTCGTTGTAGATCGCGGTGTGGCCGGCGGCCTTGGCGTTGTTCACCCGCTGCTGCAGACGGGCGATCGAGCCGGCCTCGGTGACCGGACCGTTCAGGCGGTCCAGGGCGTTCTTGATCCGCCGGTCGGCCTTCGGCAGCCGCTTGCAGATGCCCTTCGCTCCGTCGCCCTCGGGCGTCGGCAGCACCTTCGGGGTCCGGGAGGCCACCGGGGTGGCACTGGGCGTGGCGGCCTGAGCCGGTCCGGTGAGGGCGACCAGGGTGGTGCCCAGGGCGAGAGCGCCGATCACGGCAGCGGCCTTGCGGTGCGGGTGCATGGCGAAGTCCTCCAGTTGCCACGGGTGGCAGGTCCGGCCGGAGCGTCGGGCGGTCCGGCTGAGCAGGACGATAAGGACCCTCTTTGTGGATTCCTTGTGAGCCGACGAGCCGGCCCACCGCTTCGCGGGTGCTCCGACGCCCGTGGCGCGTCAGGCGCTCGCACCCGTGGAGCTGATCCATTCGCGGCGGGCCGGCAGGGGCGGGGTCGGGGCGTCCTCGCCGACCAGGGGCAGCCGGACCTCGACGCGGCAGCCGGTCCCGCCCGGCGGCTCGGTGACCGTGACGGTGCCGCGGTGCAGGGCCACCTGCTGGGCGACCAGGGTCAGTCCCAGTCCCGAGCCGGGGCTGTCCCGGCGCCGGCGGAAGCGGTCGAAGACCGCCGCCCGGTCCGCCACCGGGATGCCCGGCCCGTCGTCGTCCACGGTCAGCACCGCCTGTCCGGCGTCCCGGCGCAGTCCGACCGCGATCCGGGCCGGTTCCCCGGGCCGGTGACCGTGCACGGCCGCGTTGGCGAGCAGGTTGTCGCAGACGATCCGCAGCCCGGCCTCCCACCCGTGCACCCGCAGCCCGCCGGTGCCAGGCCCGACGTCCGGCCCGCCGGTGCCAGGCCCGACGTCCGGCCCGCCGGTGTCCGGCCCGGTGAGGCCGGGACCGGCCAGGTCGACGGTCACCTCCGGCCGCCGCCGGCGCAGCTCCGCGACGGCGGCCGCGGCCGGGTCGGCCGGGTCGAGGACCGTGAACGCCTCCTCCTCGACCAGGTCGCCACGGGCCAGCGTCCGCAGTGCGGTGAGCAGGTCAAGGAGTCGCCGCTGGTCGTCGCGGAGGTCGGAGAGGATCTCCGCGCGGTCTGTCGGCGGCAGGTCCGGGTGCGCGCCGAGGACGTCCAGGTTGGTCCGCAGGCTCATCAGCGGTGTGCGCAGTTCGTGGGAGGCGGCGGCGGAGAACGAGCGGGCGGTTTCCAGTGCCTGGCCGGTCCGTGCGACCTGCTGGTCGTACCGGGCCAGCGCGCTCTCCAGCGCGAGCGCGAGCTCGTCCACCTCGCGGACCCCGCTGTGCCGGTGGGTGAAGCCCACGGCGCCGGCCCGCGGGTCGAGCGCGGCGGCGCGTCGGCCCAGGCGGCTGAGCGGCGCGGTGGCCCGTCGGGCGAGGCCGTAGGCGAGCAGTCCGGAGAGCGGTGCGGCCAGCGCTGCGGCCCACAGGATCCGCCCGCGCACCGCGTCCACCTGCGGGTCGGTCGCCGATACCGGTGCGGTGACCCAGAGCGTGCCGGGGTCGGCGCCCGCCACCGGCCGGGCCAGCACCCGCCAGGCCCGGCCCTGCGCCCGTACGGTGACCGGCCCGCCGGTGCCCGCGGGGGCGGGGTGCGGGAGTACCGCGGCCGGGCCCGGCACGGGGCCGCCCTCGGTGACCCGGTCGCCGTTCGCGTCCGCCACCCGGATGCCGACGTCCAGTGCGTCGTCGAGCAGGTTGCGGCGCTGGTTCTGCTCGACCCGGGGCCGGTCCTGCCGGGTGGCGCTCAGCAGTGCCTTGGCGGCGGGGAGCACGGCGGCGGCGCGGTCGCGCAGCCTGGTGTCCTGCTGGGCGCGCAGATCGTGGGTGACGAGCCCGAGCAGCAGTGCGCCGGTGCCCAGGACGAGCAGCGGGACGAGCAGGGCCGCACCGGTCGCGATCCGGGTGGCCAGGCTGATCGAGCGCCGGGCGGAGGCGGTGCCGCTCACCGGTGGGCCTCCGGAGTCCGCAGCACGAAGCCGACGCCCCGCACCGTGTGGATCAACCGTGAACGGCCGCCCTCCTCCAGCTTGCGGCGCAGGTAGCTGACGAACGTGTCGACGGCATCGGTGCGGACCTCGAAGTCGTAGCCCCACACCCGGTCCAGCAACTGGTCGCGGGTCAGCACCAGCCCGGCGTTGCGGGCCAGGTACTCCAGCAACTCGAACTCGCGGCGCGTCAACCGCAGCGGTTGCCCGTCCCGGCGGGCCTCGCGGGCGGCGGGTTCGATCTCCAGCGGCCCGACCCGCAGCACCTCACCACCCGGCCCGGCGGGACGGCCGTACGCGCCGGCCCGGGTTCGGCGGCGCAGCAGGGCGTGCAGGCGCAGCACCAGTTCCTCCAGCGCGAACGGCTTGACCAGGTAGTCGTCGGCGCCCGCCTGGAGGCCGGCCACCCGGTCGGCCAGCTCGTCCAGTGCGGAGAGCATCAGCACGGGCGTGTCGATGCCCTGCTCCCGCAGCCGGCGGCAGACTTCGCTGCCGTCCAGGTCGGGCATCGAGACGTCGAGGACCACCACGTCCGGCGGCTCGTCGGCCACCAGGCCCAGCGCCGTCCGCCCGCCGTCGGCCGTGCGTACCGTGAACCCGCTGAGCCGCAGGCCGCGCTCCAGCGACCTGCGGATGATGTCGTCGTCGTCCACCACCAGCACCGTCCCGGTGCCGTCACCGCCCGCCATCGGGGTCTCCTCGCTCCCGTCCGGCCTCCGCCGGGGCGTCCTACGGTGACACGGGCTGATGAGAGCCTTCTCATCGAAGTCCCGCGACCTGCGGGGCAACGGCTCCCCGTCGTGGCGTGGCTCGAAGAACCCGCCTTCAAGCCCTCAACATCCACGATCCCCGCAACTCCCTGGGGTCGGGGTGTTGCGGGGATCGCTGGAACCCGCCGTCGTGGTCGAGGGCCGTCCTCGTCGGGTGCACGGGCCTTACGGCATGGGCCGGCACCCGGGTGGGCTCAGCGCTCGGCCACGAAGACGTGCGCGGCGGTCTGCGTGGGGAGTTCGGTGGCCGCCCCGCCGCTGCTGACCGTCACACCGCCGGACGAGGACGTCACGCTCACGACCGCGCCGGGCCGCACCCCGGCGTGCCTGAGGGTGTGCATCAGTCGGGGGTCGGTCTGGACCAGCTCCCTGATGCACCGTACGACCGCGGTCGCGCCGTTCGGCCCGGGTTGGAGGTCGCTGAGGCTGACCATGCTCTCGACAGGGAACGGATCCACGGTGCTCTGCCCCCCGAGTTCCTCCAGGCCCGGGATCGGGTTGCCGTAGGGCGACGTGGTGGGGTGCCGCAGCAGCACGAGGACGCGGCGTTCGACGGCCTCGCTCATCACGTGCTCCCAGCGGCAGGCTTCGGCGTGGGCCTGCTCCCATTCCAGTCCGATCACCTCGACGAGCAGGCACTCCGCGAGCCGGTGTTTGCGCATCACGCGCGTGGCGGTCCGCCGGCCCTCCTCCGTCAGCTCCAGGTGCCGGTCGTCGGCGACGTGCAGCAGACCGTTGCGTTCCATGCGGGCGACGGTCTGGCTGACGGTGGGGCCGCTCTGGTCCAGGCGCTCGGCGATGCGGGCGCGCATGGGGGCCACGCCTTCCTCCTCGAGCTCCAGGATCGTGCGGAGGTACATCTCCGTGGTGTCGATGAGTCCGGACATGGTGTTCGTCAGGCGGGGGTTTCGGCGGTGGCGGTCAGAACCGCGCGGCCGAGGATGTGGCCGGCCATGGTGAAGCCGAGGACGGCCGGGGTGGAGTCGACCGGGACGCCGATGGACTCGACGTCGAGGGCGTGCACCACGACGAAGTAGCGGTGCGGGCCGTGCCCGGCCGGCGGTGCGGCGCCGATGAAGCGGGCCGCGCGGGCGTCGTTGGGCAGTTGGAAGGCGCCCTCGGGCAGGCCTGAGCCGGTGTCGTCGCCGGCGCCCTCGGGCAGCTCGGTGACGGTCGCGGGGATGTCGGCGACCGCCCAGTGCCAGAACCCGGACCCGGTGGGGGCGTCGGGGTCGTAGACGGTGACGGCGTAGCTCTTGGTGCCGTCCGGGGCGCCGCTCCAGGACAGCTGCGGGGAGACGTCCTTCCCGCCGGGGACGCCGGAGGAGTGCTGCTCGGGAGGCCAGGCGGCGCCGTCGGTGACGGCGGTGCTGGTGACGGTGAAGAAGTCCGCCTCGGGGAGGCGGGCGAAGGGGTCGTTGGCGCTCATCGCGTCGTTCCTTTCGGTGTGTGCTGTGGGGCGGTGGTGGTGCGGCGGACGGAGCCCACGGCCTCGCGTGGCGGCACCGCCGCGCTCCCTCGGTCGCTGAATCGACCATAACACTAATAATCGATTATCTGCGGGATCGTCTATGCTGGAGGCATGACTCAGACGGCCCACACCTCGACCTCACCGGGGAAGCTGATGCTCTCCGAGCAGGTCTACGCACACCTGCGGGACGCGATCATGCGCGGGGACCACGCCCCCGGCGACGCCCTCAAACCGCAGGACCTCGCCAAGGAACAGGGCGTGAGCCTGGCCGTCGTGCGTGAGGCGCTCGTGCGGCTGGTCGGCGAGGGCCTCGCCGACCGGCTGCCCAACCGCGGCTTCGCCGTCCCGGCCGTCTCCGACCGCCGCTGGCAGGAGATCGCGGAGGCCCGCAGGACCATCGAACCGGTCGTGCTGCGCATGTCGATCGAGCGCGGGGACGTCGACTGGGAGGCCCGCGTACGAGCCGCCCACCACCGTCTGGCCCGCACCCCGGCGTACGTGCCGGAGGAGGGCGAGTACTACAGCGCCGCATGGTCCGAAGCCCACCGGGTCTTCCACCGCACCCTGCTGGAGGGCTGCGGCAACCCCGTCCTGCTGGAGACCTTCGACCGAACGTGGACCGCGAGCGAACTGGCTCGCCGCTGGTCGGCGCAGCACAACCCCGGCCGGGACGCCGTCGGCGAGCACCGCCGGCTGGAGGAGGCGGCGCTGGCCCGCGACGCCGACACCGCGGCCGAGGTACTGACCCAGCACCTCACCCGGACCGCGGCCGACTTGACCGGCCGCCCCCACCGCGAACCCGCGACGGAAGCCTGATGCGCCACGCCGACCTGGCTGGACGTGGGGTGTTGTCCGGCGTTCGGCCCGTATGTGCTGGTGGGGTCCTTACGGGTGCGGGCCTTGAGGCGGCGACGCTGCACCGGGTCGAGACGGTCGAGGTCGCGCCAGGACCGGCGGAGGCTGGGCGAGGGCCGGCGGATGAGAGGCGGCAGCACCGTGAACGCACCGTTGGTCTGACCTGCCCGCTCCGCGTGGCCGCGTTCCCGCGAACGGCCGCCACGAGCCGGGGGCTTGCGCGAACTCCGTCACCGCAGTTCGGCCACAGGTCCGCGTGACCGTCGAGAACGCGCGAGCGCGTTCCCAGGAACGTTCGCGCGCATGACGTCGGGGGTGCCGTCGTTCACGGGAAGTAGCAGAGCGGTCTGTGCTCCGGCCGATGATCAGAGCTGGCTGGCGGTCCGTCGAGTGGGACGAAGTACCCGCTGTCGACATCGGGCAGGCAAGCCTCGCTGATGACCCAGTAGCGCGTGGTCAGGCCGGAGGGAATCGGCGTCAGGTCCACGCGTGCACTCGTCGCCTGGTGGGTCGGCACTGTGGCAGAGGCGGGGCACCACTCCTGCACGCCGCCAGGAACGGAGTCAGCACGTACCTCGACGTACTGCCGACCGAGATCACCGATTGAGGGCAGGGACCAGGCCGGACAGTTCGTTCTGTTCGTCCTCGCTGCCGCGAGTGTGGACCGGCGACCTCTCCGACACCGGATCCGACAATCACCTCACCGCCCGCTGGATCCCCGCGGACCGCCCTCCCGAACCCGCGTTCCCCACGGTCGCACAAGCGCTCGTCGTCTAACCACGTTCGGGGGCCCGCCTTCTCGCGCTACGGCTGGGCCGGCACGACGCGGTGATCAGTGGCGGGTCACTGTGCGGGTTCCGGGCGCGGTGCCGGTGGGTTGCTCGGGTGTCGGTCGAGGGCTTGGTCGAGGCGGCGACGGAGGGCACGGCCGATGGGCTTCTCGACCACCCGGTGGATGATTGCGGCGAGGAGGAGCATCGAGACGGTGGTGAGGGCGAGTCGGCCCCAGGGGCCGAGCCAGTGGGCGTGGGCGGTGAGTTCGGCGGCCATGGGCAGGCCGAGGCTCTGGTGGATCAGGTAGAAGGGGTAGGTGAGCGCACCGGCCGTCATCAGCCAGCGCCAGCGGATGCGGGCGAGGGGGCCGATGGTGGCCAGGAGCAGCAGGGCCAGGAAGGCGGTCAGTAGGGCGCTGGCGACGGTCCAGGAGCAGAGTGCTTTGGATCCCCACTCCCGGTAGTGGCCGGTCAACCGGGCGGGGAGCATGGTCAGTTCGTAGCACCAGGCGAAGCCGAGGAGTATCCAGAGCATGAGGTTCTGCCCGAAGCGGTACATGAGGTAGACCGCGATGCCGGCGACGAACAGGCCGGCGTACTGGCTGAGGACGAGGTCGTCCAGGAACTTGCTCTTCGTCTCCGAGGTGATGATCCCGGCGGCCAGCCAGATCACGCAGAACCCCATGACCCGGTGGTAAGTGGTGCCGAAGGCCAGGAGGACGGCCATGAGGAGGTAGAAGTGGGCCTCGACGGCGAGGGTCCAGGCGACGCCGTCCAGGAGGGTTGCGTGGAGGGCGTCAGGGAACATGGTCAGGTTGGCCAGGACGATCCGGGGGTGGATCACCGCGCCGACGTCGTGGGTCTCCATGGGAATCAGCGCGATCCTGGCCACGATCAGGATGAGAGCGCACCAGTAGGCCGGGTAGAGCCGGGATATCCGTGAGGCGGCGAACTGTCCTGCGGTGCGCCCCCAGGCGCTCATGCAGATGACGAATCCGCTGATGAGGAAGAAGGCCTCGACACCGAGCCAGCCGTACATCGATGCGTGGTGCAGCGGGTAGGCGAACTCCTTCGCGGACGGTCCCCACAGGGTGGGCGAGATCGCGCTGAGGTAGTGGAATCCTGTGACGGCGAGCGCGGCGAGCAGCCGCATGCCGTCGACGACGGCCAACCGGGCTCCTGGCTCACCCCGACCACGGCCTACAGTCAGGGCTCTTGCCCGTGCAAGGCCATCCCGGGCCTGCAGGCGGGTCGGCGGTGACGTGGGTTCGTGGAGCACTGGCCGGAGTCCGATCATGTCGATACGCCCGCTCTCCCTCGGGACCGCAGACGAGGGTCGTGGGGGTAAGCGAACTGTGATGCCGCTCAGCCGTTGCACGGGCACGGCACCCGCAGACTGATCAACGTGCGCTCATCTTATTACGAGGAATTTCGGCGAAGGTCGTGCGGTCAGGGCATCGAGTGCAGCCGATCGGGGGCGGCCGGGGGGCGGAAGTCCGCTACGAAAAGGAGTCGGAATTCCACGGGGACTCAAGGGCTGAGGCCTGCTCTGTCGCATGGCCGTCCCAGATGCCCTCCGGGTAGGTCAAGTCGTTCAGCGGACACCCTCGGACGGCCTGGGTGCATCGGACTGGCTGGTTACCCGGCCGTCGTCTGCGCCGTGGAGCGGTGAGACAGGCCATCAAGATGCCGCGTCTATCGAGACGCGCGCGCCTCATTGCCACAGCGGTGGCCGCGGCGCTCTGCGTCGTGGTCGCAGAACTGGCCCTGGAGGCCTGGTGGCTCCCCTCCAAGTGGCGAACCTACGACGCCTCCCCGTCCGGCCGGATCCTGGTCAGTGCAGACGATCAGACGATCACGCTCACCGTTAGCTGGTCCTGCGAAGTAGACCTGCTACTGAATGATGCGCCGCGCGACCTACGGACTCAGAGGCCGCGGGCGACGGTCGACAGGACGGCCTCGACGGCGGTGCGCAGCTCGGCTCCGGACAGGCCCCGCAGTGGGCCCTCGACCAGCAGGTCCGACAGGCCGTGGACCGCCGACCAGGCCGCGTACTCGGCGCCCGGGCGGCGGTCGGTGGGGAAGGCGCCGAGCCGGACCAGGTCGTCGAGGTGGGTGGACAGGATGGCGTAGGGGTCCGCGCCGCAGGAGCCCTCCGGGCCCGGTTCCCCGCCCGATGCCAGGCCCGATGCCGGATCCGGTTCCCCGCGCGGGGCGGCGCTGGTCCCGCAGAAGGCGGTGCGGAACCAGCCGGGCTCGGTCAGGGCGAAGTCGATGTACGCCCGGCCGATCGCGTCCAGCCGCGCGCGGGCCGCCGCCACCTCGTCGGGCAGGTCCACGGCCGCGGAGCGGGCGAGCATGAGCCGCCCCAAGCGGTTCATGCAGCTCGCCGCGACCGCCGCCAGCAGGGCCTCGTGGCCGGCGAAGTGCCGGTACGCGGCGTTGTGCGAGACGCCCGCCCTCCGGCTGACCGCGCGCAGGACGACGGCGGCGGGTCCGCCGGTCCTGGCGAGGTCGACCCCGCCGGCGACCAGTGCTTCCCGCAGGTTTCCGTGGTGGTACGGCCGGCTCGTGGCCACGTTCCCGCCCTCCCGTCCCTTCCGGTGTTGACAGTGTCCACTTTGCGGTGGAATGCTGGCAGATGTCCACATGTTCCCGCTGTCAACATCGCGGGATCCACTCCCTCGACCGAGCCCGCACCATCCGCCCCACCTGGTCGGAGGCGGCCATGCCCCACCGTCCCGCGCCCCGGCGCTCCCTGGCCCTCGCGTCCGTCTGCCTCGCGGCCTTCGCGATCAACCTGGACACCACGATCGTCAACGTCGCCCTCCCGGACCTCGGCCGCCAACTGCACGCCACCACCCGCGACCTCCAGTGGATCGTCGACGGCTACAACCTCGCCTTCGCGGCCCTCGTCCTGACCGCCGGTTCGCTCGGCGACCGGTTCGGACGACGGCCCGCGCTGCTCACCGGACTCGGCGGCTTCGCGCTCACCGGCGCGCTGGGAGCCGCCACCGGGTCGTCCGGCGCGCTGATCGCCGTCCGCTTCGCCATGGGCGCCTGCGCGGCGGTCATCTTCCCCACGACCCTGTCCGTCATCACCAACGCCTTCCCCGACCGCCGCGCACGCGCCAAGGCGGTCGGCCTGTGGGGCGCGGTCACCGGCCTCGGCGTCGCCGTCGGTCCGGTCGCCGGCGGACTCCTGCTGGCCCACTTCGCCTGGCCCTCGGTCTTCCTCGCGCTCGTACCGGTGGCGCTGGTCGCCCTCGCCACCACCTGGTTCTGGGTCCCGGAGTCCAGGGACCCGTCGAGCGCCCGACTGGACCCACCGGGCCTGCTCACCGCCTCGGCCGCCGTCGGCCTGCTGGTCTTCACGGTCATCGAGGCGCCGACCCGGGGCTGGGACCGGCCCGCCACCCTCGCGGGCTTCGCCGCCGCCACCGCCCTCGCCGCCCTCTTCGTGGTGATCGAACGCGGACGCAGCCACCCGATGGTGGACATCACCCTGTTCCGCACCCCGGCCTTCTCCGCCGCCAGCGGAGCGGTCACCGTCGCGTTCTTCGCGCTCTTCGGTTTCATCTTCCTGGTGACGCAGTACTTCCAGTTCATCCGCGGCTACGGCGCCCTCTCCACCGGCGTGCGGATCCTGCCGGTCGCGCTCACCATCGCGCTCGGCTCGCTCGGCGGGGTCGCGCTCGCCGCCAGGGCCGGGACCCGGGCGGTCGTGACCTCCGGGCTCCTGCTGCTCGGGGCCTCCTTCGGGTGGATCGCCCTCTCGCCCGCCTTCCAGTCCTACGGGCTGATCGTCGGTCAAATGATCCTGATGGGACTGGGCCTCGGCCTGACGACCGCACCGGCCACCGAGTCGATCCTCAGTGTCCTGCCGCCCGCCAAGGCGGGCGTCGGATCGGCCGTGAACGACGCGACCCGCGAGACCGGTGGGACCCTCGGCGTCGCCGTCGTCGGCAGCGTCTTCACCTCCCTCTACGCCTCCCACCTCGCGACGACCGCCTTCTCCGCCCTCCCGGCCGGCACCCTCAGCGCGGCCGAGGGCTCGGTGGCCGAGGCCCTGCGCACCGCGGCGGCCACGCCTCCGGGCTCCGGAGCGGCCCTGCGGGCGGCGGTCCAGAGCTCCTTCATGCACGGGTTCCACGTCGCCTGCACCGTCGGTCTCGCGGTCTGCCTCCTCGGCGCCGCCCTGGCCCTGGCCCTGCCCGGCGCCCACCCCGCGCCCGTGCCCTCGACGCCGGCACCGACACCGGTCCTGCCGAGGCGGTGACGCTGTCCCCGAGGCAGCCGGGTAGTCGAGGGGGCGGCACGTGACGTGATGCCCGGTTTGCTTGAGGCGGGGCCGCAGCTGCCGGCTAGGTCGTGACGAAGGCGCCGGTGGCGGCGTCGATGGTGACCACCAGGAGGCCCTTCTTCTGCTGGTCCTCCGGCGGCTTCATGCCGACCAGCCAGCGCGGGTGCCAGGTGCCGTCGCGGTCCGCCTGGGCGAGGAGGATCGTGCTGCTGGTGGTGAAGCCGGGGTGGGCGGTGGCCGCGGTGCTCCGGGCGGTCGCCTCGGTGACGGTCGCCTTCGGGAGGGCGGGCGGGTCGACGTGCCGGGCGGAGAACGAACTGACCCGGCCGTTGCCGGTGACGAGCAGGTCGAGCCGCATCGGCATGAGGACGCCGTCGACGCGGGAACGCCACTGGACGGTCCTGGCGCCGCCGGAATTGGGCTGGGGGTCGGTGCTGGGGTAGCTGTCGGTGAGGGCCCAGGGGAAGTGGGTCCGGGCGAAGCGGGTGGCGGCGTCGACCGCGACGTCGTCGCTGACTTCGCCGGGTGCCTGGTCGGGGGTCGGCCCGACGAGCCCGGAGGCCGGTTCGCCGCCCGGCCACGCCAGTTCGAGGCTGCCCTGCCGGCCGGTGACGCTGACCGTCCCGGGGTGGCCGGAGGATCCTTCGACGTACTGGACGGACGCGATGTCGGCGGCCGACCCGAAGAACTCCCGGAACGCCTTGGTGGCGGCGGCCCGTTGGGCCGGTCCGGCCGCGGTGTTCTCCGTGGGGTCGGGTGCGACGACCGTCACGGAGGGCACCAGGACGGCCGCGATCACTGCGGCTCCGCCCACGAGGGCGACCGCCCCGCGTGCGAGCTCGCGCCTGGTGGTGCCCAGCGGCCGGTCGCCCGTCCGGCTGCTCCACAGGTACGCGAGGCCACAGCCGAGCACGGCCCCGAGCGCGTTGTCCCACAGGTCGGCGGAATCGCAGCTGCGGCCGATGCCGGGGGTCAGGGCCTGGGTCGCCTCGACGGCTGCGGAGAGCAGCGTGAGGGCGATGCCGGTGCTGACGGGCCGTCGAACGAGGCGGGAGGTGAAGAAGCCGGCCGGGACGAACAGGGCGATGTTCATCAGGCCCTGGGTGCCCGACATCGCACCCGTCAGGTCGAGCCCGGCGGTGCAGCGGAGCGGGGCCGGTGCGTCGGGGTGCACGGGGTAGAGGGTGGCGACGAGCACCAGGGCGGTGGACGCTCCGGCGAGCGCGGACAGCGGCCTCGGGGCCGAGCGCCGTCCGGCGACGGCCGCCGAGAGGGCGGCGGCGCCGATCAGAGCCGCCAGGACGGTCCAGAGCAGTCCCGGCTCGTGGTGGAGGATCGCGCGGATCATGCTGGTGGCACTCCAGTGGGCACGGCGATGGGCCCACGCCCTCGGGCGCGGGCCCATCGTGACGGCGGGCGGCTGCTAGCAGATGGTGACGGGCGCGTTATAGAACGTGTTCTGGCCCTTGACGGCCATCCAGCCGATCACGTTCTGGCAGTCGTTGAACCCGAGGTCCCAGAACCACGCGTCCTTGGTCTGGTTGACGGACTGGTCGCTCCAGTCGCGGTTGTAGGAGTAGCCGTGGTAGTTGAACCCGAACTGTGCGGTGATGGTGCCGCCGCCGGTCTTCTCGTAGACGTCCTGCAGCTGCCAGAAGGCGGACCCGTCGGGCTGGGTCTTGTCCTCCTGGGAGATGGACGTGCTGAGGCGGCCGTTGGAGAGCGACGTCGACGCGTTGTACTTCGCTTGTGCCATGGCCTGGGATGCGCCTCCGACGGCCAGGAGGGCTCCGGCCAGGGCGGTTCCGATGACGCGCGTGCCGATTCGCATGATGCTCCTCTTGGTGAAGGGGGGTCAGGAACGGATCGGTCCTCCCGCACCGTTCATGGTTCCGGGCGGGCTCCCCGTGTGCTTTCCACGGTAGGACGGGGTTCCTGCCTTGGAATCAGCAATGCGTCTCAGGGACTCCGCAATGCGTCTCCAGACGCCCGCGGTCCGTCGGAGCGGACGGGCCGGAGCGCGGCCGGCTGTTGCGCGTGATCGGCAGGATCGCGCTCAGCGACCGGTGATGACGATCGGCCCTTCAGACCGTGAACCACTCCTTGGCCTCGGCGGAGCTGTACGCCCGGACGATGATGCCCGCGATCGCGATGCCGGCCAGCGAGATGATCGAGCCGGAGAAGAGCTGGATCACGCCGCTGACGATCGCGAGCCACTCGATCACCAGTACGGTCCTCCGGGTCCACCGGGCCCCACCCGGCGCCAGGGCCGCGCAGGTGCCGAGCAGGACGCCGATCAGGATCGAGAGGAAGGCGATGAACGTCACCATGGCGACGCCTTCACCGTGCTGGCCGTGGATCAGTGCGAGGAGGAAGATCCCAGCCGCGCTGTTGCCGACGGCGTGCAGCCAGACCCCCGCTACCACCCACTTGAGTGATGTCGGCATCCGCTCGTCCGCCAACTGGTTCGCCATCGGTGACCACCCCCGGATCGTCGGTGCGGCCGGGCCGGCGGCCGGGCCGTAGGGGAGAGGATCCGGGTGGCCGGGTCCGCCGTCAATGGCCACGACCGCCCCCCTTTCTCCGGTCGGCCGAGGCGCGGAGGGCCGTAGCGGCCCGCCGGGGACCGGCGGACCGCTACGGGCGGGGGTGGTGGCTCAGGCCTGGGTGACCAGGTCCAGGTACGCGTCGTGCCAGAGGTCCTCGTCGCCGTCCGGCAGCAGCAGCACCCGGTCCGGCCGGAGCGCCTCGATGGCACCGGGGTCGTGGGTGACCATCACGATCGCGCCCGGGTAGGTGCCGACCGAGGCCAGCACCTCGGCCCGGGAGGCCGGATCGAGGTTGTTGGTCGGCTCGTCCAGCAGCAGCACGTTGGCGCCGGAGTGGACCAGGGCGGCCAGCGCCAGCCTGGTCTTCTCGCCGCCGGACAGCACGCCGGCCGGCTTGTCGGCGTCGTCCCCGCGGAACAGGAACGCGCCGAGGACGGTCCGCAGTTCGCCGTCGGTCAGCTCGGGCGCGGCCGCGGCCAGGTTGTCGCGCACGCTGAGCGCGGGGTCCAGGGTGTCGTGCTCCTGGGCGAAGTAGCCGAGCCGCAGGCCGGTGCCGGCGACGACCCGGCCGGAGTCCGGGCGTTCCCGCCCGGCCAGGACGCGCAGCAGGGTGGTCTTGCCGGCGCCGTTGAGGCCGAGCACGACCGTTCGGCTGCCGCGCTCCACGGCGAGGTCCAGGCCGCTCAGCACCGTCCGGCCGCCGTAGGCCTTGGCCAGGCTCACCGCGCCGAGCGGGGTCCGGCCGCAGGGCGCGGGCTCGGGCAGCCGGATGCGTGCCGTGCGCTCGGTCTGCCGTACGGGTTCCAGCTCGGCGAGCATCCGGTCGGCGCGCCGGGCCATGCTGCGGGCGCTGGTCGCGGTGGCGACGTTGGACCGCATCCGGTCGGCCTGGGCGTGCAGGGCGGCGGCCTTGCGTTCGGCGTTGGCCCGTTCCCGGGTGCGGCGGCGCTCGTCGGCCGCACGCTGGGCCAGGTAGGCCCGCCAGCCGGTGTTGTGGACGTCGAGCGCGGCGCGCTGCGGGTCCAGGTGGAAGACCCGGTTGACGGTCTCCGCCAGCAGGTCGAGGTCGTGGCTGATCAGCACCAGTCCGCCCCGGTGGGTGGCGAGGAAGCCGCGCAGCCAGCCGACCGACTCGGCGTCCAGGTGGTTGGTGGGCTCGTCCAGCAGCAGGGTGCCGTGGTCGGCGAACAGGATGCGGGCCAGTTCGACCCGGCGGCGCTGGCCGCCGGAGAGGGTGCCGACGGGGGCGTCCAGCATCCGGGCGGGCAGCCCGAGTCCGGCCGCGACCCGGGCGGCCTCGGCCTCGGCCGGGTAGCCGCCGCGGGACTGGAACGCGGCGTCGGCGCGCGCGTAGGCGTCCATCGCCCGGCGTTCCTCGGCGGCGGAGCCGGCCACGGCCATGGCCCGCTCGGCGTCGCGCAGCGCGCGGAGGGCGGTGTCCAGGCCGCGGGCGGACAGGATGCGGTCGGTGACGGTGACGGCCGGGTCGGCGGCGCGGGAGTCCTGCGCGAGGTAGCCGACCGGTCCGGTGCGGGTGACCGTACCGGCGGCGGGGGGCAGGTGCCCGGCGAGGGTGGAGAGCAGGGTGGTCTTGCCGGCGCCGTTGCGGCCGACCAGGCCGATCCGGTCGCCGGGGGCGATGTGCAGGGTGACGTCGGACAGCAGCAGACGGTCGCCGACGCGCACGTCGACACCATGGGTGGTGATCATGGGGTAACGCTCCGAAACGACTAGCGGACAGACGGGTGGCGTGGAGGCGGTCCGTCAGCTAGGAGATGCGGGGCGTAGACATGTCGGCCAGGGTAACGGGCGGCCGGTCCGGACGCACCCGAATTAACGGGTGCGTCCGCTTGGCGGGTGCGTCCGCGCGGGCCGTCAGCCGCGCAGCACGGCGGCCACCACTGCCGGGTGGAACAGCCGGGTCGGTGGCGCGACCAGCGACAGTACCTCGTGGAAGGCCGCCGTGATCTCGGGGTTGTGGGTGGCGCCCCGGAGCACCTTGTCCAGGTAGCGGTGCTGGAGCCTGATCAGGGCGCCCGAGGGCCCGCCCGTGGTGGCGGCGAAGCGGACGTCCTCGGCGCTGGACATCATCCACGCGGTCTTGGACACCGCCGCGATCTCCCGGCGCGCGTCACGGGCGGTGGCGGGCCCGACGCCGCCGTGCCGGGCGGCCGTGCGGCGCAGCACCTGGGCGCAGAACAGCGACACGGTGATGCCCTGCCCGTACACCGGATTGAAGGTGCTCGCGGCGTCGCCGACCGCCACCAGGCCGTCCGGGGCGCCGCGTTCGTAGTGCCGCCGTACGCCCGGGCCGGGCAGGAAGCCGCGTACCTCGCCCGCCGGTTCGGCGTCCCGCAGCATCTCCGCGAGGGCCGGGTCGCGCAGCCGGGACAGGTGCTCGGTGAAGCCCTCGGTGCCGGGCGCGGGCTCCGCGCCGCGCATCCCGGCCAGGCTCACGATCCAGCGGTCGCCCTCGACCGGCAGCAGGACGCCCATCCGGGGCTTGTCCGGGGCCTTGGTCTGGAGGTAGACGGCCTGGTGGCCGAGGTCGACGCCGGTCGGTCGGTGGAACAGCCGGGAGGCGTACGCGACGCCCGCGTCCACCCGCTCCTCCGGCACCGGGCGGCCCAGTTCGCCGAGCCACTTCGGCACCGAGGTCGAGCGGCCGGCCGCGTCGATCACCAACTCGGCCGGGATCTCCCGGACTTCGCCGCGCCCCTGGACGTCCCCGCGCTCCCGGCCGCGCTCGCGGACCTTCACCCCGGTGACCCGCTGCGCCGAGCCGAGCAGGCCGACCACGTCGGTGCCCTCCAGGAACTCGATCGACGGTTCGGTGCGGACCCGGTCCAGCACCACCTTGTCCAGCACCGGCCGGGTGCAGGAGAGGAAGGCCAGTCGGGCCGGGTAGTCGGCCATCCAGCCGGCGGAGCTGAGCCACCGGAGGTCGCCCGAGGTGGAGACCCGGTGCGCGCCCGCGTCGGTCAACTCCTGCTTGATGCCGGGCATCAGCTCCTCCAGCGCGCGGTGCCCCGCCTCCAGCACCAGGTGCGCGTGCCGGCCCTGCGGCACCCCGGCCCGGAACGCCGGCGTGTCCGGGTACCGGTCCCGCTCCACCACGACGATCCGCTCGGCGCGCCCCCGCAGCGCCCAGGCCGCCACCACGCCGGCCAGCCCGCCGCCGATCACCACCGCCGTGCCCCGCCCGGGGGCCGTCTCCGAAGAATTCATGCGACGTAGCGTAGTGGTGGCGGCGTCGGACCGTAATCGTTCCAGCTGGACGAACGGGCCGACGGCGTAAGTCCGTTGGGGCCCGGTCCGGACGGCCTCGGGGTCGCCGGTGGGTCCGGTCGGAAGGGTGGTGGAGAGGGGCGGTGGTCAGGGGCGGTGGAGAGGGTCGGTCGTGCGGGTACTAACATCGGGTGGGGTTGCGTCGGCGTCCCCCGGGGCGCGCGGATTCGAGGAGGTGAGAGCCGTGGAGTGCAGTAGTACGGGTCGAAGTCGGCCCCGCCCCCGGTTGTCCCGCAGGATTCGCGGCCCCCGGCACTCCTCCTCCCGTAGGGCTCCCGCGCAGGGCTGACCCCGCCACCGGCGGGGCGCACTGCCGGTCGCGCCGTGCGCGTGGCGGCGGGCCGGGCGCCTCCGGCCCACCGTGCCGAGCACGGCGGTGGCCGGGCACCCACCGTGGAGGTTCCCCGCATGTCCGACTGGCGTGTGCGCGCCGTGCGCGCGAGCAGGCGTCCGTTCTCCCGTCCGACGGCCGAGCGCCGGCCCGTCGACCCCCGGTCCGCGCCCGAGCACTCGATGGACCCGCGCCCGGACCAGCCGGTCGAGCCGGGGGCGCTGGAGCGTTCCCTGGTGGACGCGGCGGTCTACCGCGACGGCCGCCGCACGGACGCGCCCGCCGACCTCGCCGCGATCTACCGCGAACTGCCCGACCGGCCCGGCACGATGGCCTGGATCGGGCTGTTCCGCCCGGCGGAGGCGCAGCTGCTGGAGGCCGCGGACCGGTTCAACCTGCACGAACTGGCCGTCGAGGACGCCATCGTGGCCCACCAGCGGCCGAAGCTGGAGCGCTACGGCGACACCCTGTTCGTGGTGCTGCGCGCCGCCCGCTACCTGGACGAGGCGGAGGAGGTGGACTTCGGCGAGATCCACCTGTTCGTCGGCCCCGAGTTCGTCATCACCGTGCGCCACTCGCAGGCCCCGGACCTCTCCGCGGTGCGCCGCCGCCTGGAGGACGACCCGGAGCTGCTGGCGCTCGGTCCGGAGGCGGTGCTGTACGGGGTGCTGGACGCCGTGGTGGACGGCTACGCGCCGGTGATCGCCGGGCTCCAGCACGACATCGACGAGATCGAGACCGAGGTGTTCGGCGGGGACCCGCACGTCTCCCGCCGGATCTACGAGCTGTCCCGCGAGGTGATCGAGCTCCAGCGGGCCACCCGGCCGCTGCTGGAGATCATGCGGAGCCTGGAGGCGGGCTTCGGCAAGTACGGCACCGACGAGGAGCTCCAGCGCCGCCTGCGGGACGTCGCCGACCACGCCACCTACGCGGCCGAGCGGGTGGACGGCTTCCGGCAGATGCTGCAGAACATCCTGACGGTGAACGCGACGCTGGTCTCGCAGCGGCAGAACGAGGAGATGAAGCAGCTCGCCGAGGCGGGGCACGCGCAGAACGACGAGATCAAGAAGATCTCCTCCTGGGCGGCCATCCTGTTCGCGCCGACCCTGATCGGCACGGTGTACGGGATGAACTTCGAGATCATGCCGGAGCTCAAGTGGGCCTTCGGCTATCCGTTCGCGGTCGGGCTGATGGCGCTGGTCTGCACCGGGCTGTACCTGGTGTTCAAGCGCCGCGACTGGCTCTGACGGCCCCGGGCCGGGCAGCTGCCGGGCGCCGCTCCGGGCCGTCCGGGTGCCACCGGCGACCCCGCGCTAAGGAAGCGTCAAGATCCCCGTCCGCCGGTGTCAAGGAGCCGTCAGGGAGCGTCCCACCGCCGGTGGCGCGGCACTAGCGTCGCGCGGCGGAGAGAAACGGTTCTGTGTTCGGTTCCCACCGGGAGCCCCGGCGGACCGTGCCACGGGGGAAAGGGACGTGTGGTCATGACCACCTCGACAGCAGGCAGATCGGCCACCTCGGAGGAGGCGGCCGCCGGAGGGGACGACGGCCCGGAACCGGCCGGGAGCGGCGAACCCGCCGGACCGCGGCCGCCGTCCGGACCGTGGCTGCCGTCCGGGCCGCTGGCCCGGCTCGGGCAGGGCCTGCGGACGGTCGGCAGCCGCTCCTACTGGACCACCCCGCGCCTGGTCTGCGCGCTCACCGCGCTGAGCCTGGCCGCCCTGATCGGCCTCGGCGCCACCGCCACCGCCGTGCTCGGCGGCGCCCGGGACGGCACCGACACCATCGGCCACCGGGCGGCCCCGCAGGCCACCCGCGCCGCCGACCTCTACTTCGCGCTCAGCGACATGGACGCCCAGGCCGCCAACCTGCTGCTGGTCGGCGACGACCAGGACTACGCCGCGCTGCGCAAGCAGACCCTGGACACCTACGAGCAGCGCCGCAACCAGGCCGACGACGACCTCCAGCAGGCCGCCCAGGCGGCCGCCGCCGACCCGGCCGGGCAGCGCGCCGTCCAACTGGTGCTCGGCCGGCTCGGCAGCTACGAGGCCCTGGTGGCCCGCTCCCAGCTGCTGGAGGAGCAGGCCAAGGCCCCGGCCGGCCAGCCCTCGCCCGCCGCCCTGGACGCCTACCGGCAGGCCTCCGACCTGCTGCGCAGCCAACTCCTGCCCGCCGCCGACCAGGTCACCGCCGCCAACGAGGCGACCGTCGACCGCGTCTACGGCGAGCAGCGCGACGCCCTGGGCACCGGCTGGTGGTGGCTGTTCGGCGCCGGACTGCTCGCCCTCGCCGCGCTGGTCGGGCTCCAGCGCGCGCTGCTCGTGCGCTACCACCGGGTGTTCAACCCGGCGCTGGCCGGCGTCACCCTGCTGACCGGGGTGGTGCTGGTGACCGGTCTGGCCCTGGTGGGCCGCACCTCGGACCACCTGGTGACGGCCAAGAGCGACGCCTACGACTCGGTGATCGCGCTCAGCCGCTCCCGGGCCGTCGCGTACGACATGAACGCCGACGAGAGCCGCTACCTGATCGACCCGAGCCGGGCGGCCGTGTGGGAGCAGGCCTACCTGGAGCAGAGCCAGGCGATCGTCCACCTCGACGGGGCGACCCTGGACACCTACGGCACCCGGCTGCAGACCGCCGTCGAACGCCACCACCAGGACCGCTCCACCGTCCCCTTCGGCGGGTACCTGGGCGCCGAGCTGAACAACATCACCTTCCCCGGCGAGCAGGCGGCCGCCGAGCGGGTCCTGAGCGCCTTCCAGGAGTACCAGGCGATCGACCACCGGATGCGCGTGCTGCGCGGCGCGGGGCAGCTCAAGGACGCGATCACGCTCAACACCGGCCTCGCCGAGGGGCAGTCCAACTACCAGTTCGGGCAGTTGGGCGCGGCCATGCAGGACACCATCGACGTCAACCAGAAGGCGATGGACTCGGCCCTCGCGGCGACCGACGGCGACCTCGACGGCACCACGGCGGCCCTGGGCGGGGTCGTCCTGGCGGCGGCGGTGGCGCTCACCGCGCTGGGGGTGCGGCCCCGGCTGCGCGAGTACTGGTAGCGCGAGTGCCGGTGGCGCGCGTACCGGTGGCGCGAGTGCCGGTGGCGCGCGTACCGGTGGCGCGAGTGCCGGTGGCGCGCGGCCCGACGACCGGGTGACGGGGGAGGACTGGAAGGC
>NZ_JBHZCN010000122.1:0-27133 GCF_042755465.1 Kitasatospora sp. NPDC059160
GGCTCCTGCACGGCCGCTCCCGATGGGCGGCCGTAGGTGTCAGTGCTGTCGGTGCGGTGTCACTCGGCGACGGGCGCCGTGGCCGACGAGGCGGCGGTGCCGGCCCCGGCGGCCGCAGCGGCCTTGGCCGCCTCCTCCGCCTCGATCTTGGCGTGGGTCTTGGCCGCACGGCGCTTCATCACCCAGGCCGAGGCCGCCCCGATCACCACGGCGGCCGCGAGGCCCGCCCAGGAGAACCGGGAGAGCCAGGGCTCGATGGCCTTGCCGACCTTGTAGACCAGCAGGGTCGTGCCACCGGCCCAGACGATGCCGCCCAGCACGTTGGCGATCAGGAACTTCCAGTACGGCATCCGGAGCGCGCCCGCGAGCGGACCGGCGAAGATGCGCAGCAGGGCGATGAAGCGGCCGAAGAAGACCGCCCACATGCCCCACTTCTGGAAGGAGCGCTCGGCGGTGGCCAGGTGGGAGGGCCCGAAGTGCTTGGGGAACTTCCGTCCGAGCTTCTCGAACAGCGGCTTGCCGCCCTTGCGGCCGATCGAGTAGCCGATCGAGTCACCGATGATCGCGCCCGCGATCGCGCAGATCGCGATCCCCCACGGGCTCACCACACCCTTGACCGCCATCAGGGACGCCGTGACCAGCGCGATCTCGCCGGGCAGCGGGATGCCCAGCGACTCGATCCCGATGATCAGGCCGATCAGGGCGTACACCGCGGTCGGTGGGACGCTCTCGATCCAGGCGTCGATGTGCAAGGCCAGTACCTCCGTGGCAGGTCGGGCCGGGGTCGGCTCCCCGTGGAGCCGCACGCCCGTCCCGGCGGTTGTCCGATGGCGGCACCCTGGCCGCTCCCCCCGGGGCGCAGCCTAACGTGCCGGGCGGCCCGTCCCCCTGGCCGATCACCCGTTGTTACGACGTACGTCCCGACTCCCATAGTTCCAGGCCGACCGGCATTTCTTCAAGATTCGGTAAAACGCAGTGCGACGACCGACGGACGCTGCTTGATCACGCGCGCGAGCGGCAGCACGGCGCGCAGCAGTCCGCGCCCGCCCTCCGGGTACACCTCCCGCACGCCGGTGACCGCCGGGTGGGCCTGCGCCAGCTTGCCGAGCTCGTCGGCGTCCATGCCGAAGGGCATCGGCGGGGCCTGGTAGTGCCGGTCCCGCAGCTTCCCGGCCACGGCCCGGCGGCCGGCCCAGCGCGGTACCGCGTCCAGCACCAGCGCGCCGCCCGGGAAGCGCTCGGCGCAGGCGGCGATCAGCGCCCGGACCTCGGTCGGCCGCAGGTACATCAGCAGGCCCTCGGTGGTGATCAGCACGCCGCGCGCCGGGTCCGGGTCGACCTCGTCCATCCAGCGCTGGTCGGTGGCCGAGCAGGCGAGGATCCGGTGGCGGTCGTCCGGCGGCAGCAGCTGCTCGCGCAGCCGGGCGGTCTCGGGCAGGTCGACGGACAGCCAGCTCGCCCGGCCGTTGTCGACCCGCCAGGCCTGGGTCTCCAGCCCGTCGCCGAGGCCGACCACGGTGCCCCGCGGGTACCGGTCGAGGAAGTCCGCGACCTCCCGGTCGAAGCAGGCCGCCCGCAGCGCCTGCACCTGGCTCACCAGCCGCGACTCCCCGAACCGGGCGGCGAACGGGAAGTCGATCCGCCCCACCAGCCCCACCGCCACCGGGTCGTGCAGCACCGCGTCGGGCCGCCGGGCCTCCACCGCCCGGTGCCACAGCGTCCACAGCGCCGTCTCGGGCACCTTCCCCAGCTCCGGACGTTCCCCGCCACCGCTCACCGCTCACTCCTTCGGACGTGCACCGTGCTCCGGCATGAACCCGCCGATTCTGACACCCGCCCCGGACCGCCCCTCCCGGCGACGCGCCGCGCCGCGCTGCGACGCGGGGCGGGGCGGGGCGGGGCGGGGCGGGCGCGTCAGTGGCGGAACACTCCAAGATCCACTCGTGATCGTTGTGCCCGGCGGTGGCCGCTGGCCGCCTCCGTGCTGTCCCAGACTGGCAACGCGGCGCCCTCTCCGGCAGCCGCCTCCACCACCCGGCCCACCCAAGGACTGCCACCGTGAGCGAGCGCGTTCTCATCCCCCGCAACCGGGGGTTCCTCTTCCTCGACTCCCACCCGGCGGGCTGCGCGCGACTGGTCGCCGACATGTGGCGGGACTGCCCCGACCCGGCCCGACTGCCGGACGGCGAAGGGCCGGTGGCCCTGATCATCGGCTCCTCGGCCGGGTACGGCCTGGCGGCCACCGTCGCCGGGCTCAAGCGGGCCGGCATCCGCGGCATCCTGGTCTCCTTCGAGAAGGGCCCCACCGAGCGGCGCACCGCCACGGCCGGCTGGTACCGCACCGCCGCCACCGCCGAACTCGCCCGCGCCGCCGGTCGGGACGTGGTCCTCCTCAACGGCGACGCCTTCTCCGACGCGATGAAGGACCAGGTCGCCGACCTGATCGAGGAGCGCTTCGGCGGCCGGCTGGACCACCTGGTCTACTCGGTGGCCGCGCCCCGGCGCACCGACCCCGACACCGGCGCCACCTACGCCTCCGTCCTCAAGCCGATCGGCCGGGCCGACCGCACCAGGACCCTCGTCTTCGACGACCGGGGCCACCCCGAGGTCCGCGAGGTCGGGACCGAACCGGCCGAGGGCGACGACATCGAGCAGACCGTCGCCGTGATGGGCGGGGCCGACTGGGAGCGCTGGATCGACCGCCTCTCCGCCCGGGGGCTCCTCGGCGAGGGCTTCACCACCGCGGCGCTCTCCTACATCGGCTCCCCGCTGACGGCGGCGATCTACCGGCAGGGCACCATCGGCGCGGCCAAGGCCCACCTGGAGGCCACCGCCCGCGCCCTGGACGAGCGGCTCGGCCAGGCGGTCGGCGGGCGGGCCGTCACCTCCGTCAACGGCGCCGCCGTCACCCAGTCCTCCACCGCCGTCCCCGGCATCGCCCTCTACACCGGGCTGCTGCGCGGCGTCCTCGGCCCGGACATGGTCCCGCCGGTGCACCAGCTCGCCACCCTGTGGGACCAGCTCACCGGCGCCGCCCCGCTCCTCCTGGACGACGAGGGCCGGGTCCGGCTGGACGGCTGGGAGCTCGCCGAGGAGGTCCAGGCCGCCGTCGCCGAACGCTGGGCGGCCGCCACCACCGACACCGTGGCCGACCTCGCCGACCTCGACTGGTTCCACGCCGAGGTCCAGCGCCTGTACGGCTTCGCCGTCCCCGGCGTCGACTACACCGCCCCGGTGGCCACCGACGTCCCCTGGCCGGGACCGGTGTCCTGATCCGGCCGGCCTCAGCCCACGCTGAACGCGCCGTCCGGCGGGGGCGGGGAGTCGGTGGCGTCCGCGTCGGTGACCGGGGCCGTGCGGCCGACCAGGGCGGCCAGCTCCGCGCCGTCGGTGAGCCGGGCCGGGAAGATGTCGCCCGCCAGCAGCCGGGTCAGCTCCGCCACCGGCAGTGGGGCCGTCGAGCCGGCCAGCATGATGTTGCCGTACCGGCGCCCGCGCAGCACCGGGGCCTCCGCCACCAGGCACACGTACGGGAACACCGCCCGCACCGTGGCCGCCTGGGCCCGGGCGAAGGCCAGCGGCGGGCCGTCCGCCAGGTTGGCCGCGTAGCAGCCGCCCGGGCGCAGCGCCGCCGCGGCCAGCCGGAGGAACTCCACCGAGGTGAGGTGCGCCGGGGTGCGGGAGCCGTGGAAGACGTCCGCGATCAGCAGGTCCTGCGAGCCGGCCGGGGTGGCCGCCAGGGCCGCCCGGGCGTCGCCGACCGTCGCGGTGACGTCCGCGCCGGGGCCCTGCCAGGGCAGGTGCGCGGCGACCAGTTCCAGCAGCGGCCCGTCCACCTCCACCACGCGCTGCCGCGAACCGGGGCGGGTGGCGGCCAGGTAGCGCGGCATGGTGAGCGCGCCACCGCCCAGGTGCAGCACGTCCAGCGGCCGGCCGGCGGGCGCCAGGGCGTCGGCGAGGTGGCCGAGCCGGCGGGTGTACTCGAACTCCAGGTGGGTCGGGTCGGCGAGGTCGACGTACGACTGCGGGGTGCCGTCCAGGGTGAGCAGCCAGCCGCCGTCCCGGTCGATGTCCGGCATGAGCTTGGCGAAGCCCAGGTCGGTGGCCCGCCCGACCGGCACCGGCTCGTCCGCCTCCACCGGCCCGTCCGTCACGCGGGCTCCCCCACCGGGCGCACGTCCAGGTAGGCCGCCAGCCAGCGGTCCAGCTCGGCGAACACCGCGGTCCGGGCCGTTTCGCCGGACAGCACCAGGTCGTGCATGCCGCCCTCGATCCGCACCACCGTGACGTGCCGGCCCAGCCGCGGCCCCTGCGCGGCGATGTCGTCGGCGCGCAGCACCCCGTCGGCGTGGTGCAGGGCGTTGTGCCACTTGGTGGTGGAGACCGACCTCGTCGAGGCCATCAGCAGCACCGGCACGTCGATCCCCAGACCGTGCCGCAGCTGCCGGTGCCCCTGGTGGATCGCCGACAGCCAGCCCGCGTACAGCGGGAAGCCCTCGGCCGGCTTGAGGGTGAGGTCGAAGTCCCACTCGCCCTTGTGGTCCTTGTGCAGGCTGTGGGTGTAGTGGGGGTTCAGCGAGGACGGCAGGATCCGGGTCGGCTTCATCCGCGCGAGCGCCGTCACCACCGGCCCGCCCGCCGTCCGCACGGCCGCCCCGGCGGGCATCGACAGGAACGGACTGTTCAGGAACAGCCCGTCCACCAGCCCCCGCCCGGCCCGGCGCCCCGCCCACAGGGCCCCCACCAGCCCGCCGGTGGAGTGCCCGTTCAGCAGCAGCTGCCGGTGCCCGTCCACCTCCCGGATGATCCGCACCGCCTCGTCGATCTCCTCGTCGTACTCGGCGAGGTCGCGGACGAAGTTCGGCGACTGGTGCGGCCGCAGCGAGCGCCCGTACTTGCGCAGGTCCAGGGCGTAGAACGAGAACCCGAGCGCGGCGTAGTGCTCCGCCAGGTTGGTCTGGAAGAAGTAGTCGTTGTACCCGTGGACGTACAGCACCGCCCGCTCCGCCCCCGGCACCACCCGCCGCACCAGCGTCGCGCAGACCGCCCCCTCGTCATCGGACCGCAGCGTCAGCTCGGCCGCCTCGTAGGGGGCACCCAGGATGTCTTCCCGAAACTCCATCTGCCGCCGCACCCGTCCCTCTGCTCCGCCCGCCCTTCCGGCAGGTCACCACCCGTTCCGCCCCCGACCATACCGGCCGGTAGCCGCGGCCCGCGCGGCAGCCGTCCCGAAGCGCTCCGGGGCGAACGGCCGGAGGCCGGGGTGGCGACGGTCGGCGGGTGGAGGGCCGCCGTCACGTGCGCGGCCACGGCCTGGACGACGCTGCCCGGCTGTCGCCCCCGCTGACGCCGTCGTGCACCGCGCAAGGGTAGCCGTCCGCGCTTCCCCGTCGCTTCGCGTGCGCCTGCTGTGCGCCGGTGGTCGTGTGGAACGCTTCCCGGACGGACACGGCGAGTTGGGGAGTCTGCATGCAGCACGGGCACATCGATCCGTCGCTCTACCGGTCGGCGGCGGAGGCGATCGCGGCGCCGCCGGAGAAACTGGCGTACGTGGCCGGGTTCGACCGGGCGGGGCGGCAGCCGGATGCCCTGCTCACCGTGGACACCGACCCGGCGTCGCCGAGTTACGGGAAGGTCCTCAACTTCGCCGAACTGCCGACCCTCGGGGACGAGTTGCACCACTTCGGCTGGAACGCCTGCTCCAGCGCGCTGGCGCACGCCTGCCACGAGAACCCGGAGCGGCGGTTCCTGCTCCTCCCGGGGCTGCGGTCGTCGCGGCTGCACGTGATGGACACCCGGCCGGACCCGGTGCGGCCGCGCCTGGTGAAGACGGTCGAGGCGAAGGAGCTGGCCGCGAAGGCGGGTTACTCGCGGCCGCACACCCTGCACTGCGGCCCGGAGGGGGTGTTCCTGTCCTGCCTCGGCGCGGGTGACGGCGGCGACGGGCCCGGCGGGGTGGCGCTGCTGGACCACACCACCTTCGAGGTGCTGCGCCCCTGGGAGACGGAGCGCGGGCCGCAGCACTTCGCGTACGACGTCTGGTGGCACCTGGGGACCGACGTGGGGGTGACCAGCGAGTGGGGCACCCCGTGGATGGTCGAGGACGGGGTGCTGCCCGAGCAGCTGCTCGCCCGCAAGTACGGGCACGCTCTGCACTTCTGGGAGCTGGGCACCGGCCGGCACCTCCAGCGGGTCGACCTGGGGGACCAGTACCAGATGGTGCTGGAGCTGCGCCCCGCGCACGACCCGCAGGCGGAGTGGGGCTTCGCCGGGGTGGTGGTGAACGTGGAGGACCTCTCCTCCTCGGTCTGGCTCTGGTACCGGGACGGCCCGGCGTTCACCGCCCGCAAGGTGATCGAGATCCCGGCCGAGCCCGCCCGGGCCGAGGAACTCCCGCCCGCGCTGCGGCCGTTCGGGGCGGTGCCGCCGCTGGTGACCGACATCAACCTGTCGGTGGACGACCGCTGGCTGTACGTGTCGGCCTGGGGCACCGGCGAGCTGTTCCAGTACGACGTGTCGGACCCGTTCCACCCCCGGCTGGCCTCCTCCGTCCGCCTCGGCGGCGTCACCGCCCGCACCCCGCACCCGGCCGAGCCGGGGCGGCCGCTGAGCGGGGCGCCGCAGATGGTGGAGATCAGCCGGGACGGACGGCGGCTCTACCTCACCAACTCCCTGTACGGCGCCTGGGACGACCAGTTCTACCCGGACGGCATCGAACCGTGGATGGTCAAGCTGGACGCCGACCCGGAGGCCGGCGGCCTGAGCGTCGACGAGCGGTTCTTCCCGCACGGCGCCGACTTCCGCGGGCTGCGCGTCCACCAGACCCACCTGGCGGGCGGGGACGCCTCCTCGGACTCGTACTGCTACCGGTGAGCCCCGGCGGGGCTACCGGTAGGCCGACCGGTCGAACCGGATCCGGTCCAACGGGATTCCCACCGCGAGGAGTTCGGAGCGGACTGCGGCGATCATCCCGGCCGGGCCGCTGACGCAGGCGAGGTGCTCGCGCCAGTCCCCGGCGGCGGCGACGGCGTCGGCGAGGCGGCCGGCCGTCACCGGGGTGAGCGACAACCAGGGCTTGTGCAGGCCGAGTTCGGAGAGGGACTGCCAGTCGTAGAGGTCGGACCGGTCGCGGGCGCCGACGAAGAGGTGCACCCGGCGGCCCGGCGGGCGGTGCAGTGCCTGCTGTTCGACGATCGCCTTCATCGGGGCGAGTCCGGTGCCGCCCGCGACCAGCAGCAGGTCGCGGGCGTCGCCGTCGGGCAGCAGGCCGCCGCGCGGCGGGCCGAGGCGCAGCCGGTCGCCGAGGGCGGTGTGCTCGACCAGGGCCGCGCTGACGCCGCCGGGGCCGGTCCGGCGGACGTGGAACTCCAACTCGTTGTCGCCGCGCGGGGCGCAGCCCATCGAGTACTGCCGCCAGGTGTGCGGCAGCGTCGGGTGTTCGACCGTGCCGTACTGGCCGGCCCGGTAGGGGTAGGGCTCCCCGGTACGCACCCGGACCACGGCGAGGTCGGGGCGGCGGCGCTCGTGGCCGGTCACCACGGCGTGCCAGTACGGGGGTTCGGTGAGCGCCGAGTCGGCGCCGGCGACCATCGCGCCGACGGCGAACCGCAGCATCCGCACCCAGGCGGCTTCGAGCTCCTGCGTCCACCGTTCGGCGGCCCGGTGCCGGAGGGCCGCGCACAGGGCCTCCTCGAAGGCCGCGTAGTGGACCGGCCGGACGCCCAGCTTCCGGTGGTCGCGGCCGAGTTGGCGGAGCATGCGGGCGAGGTCGGCGGGCTGGTGCAGGTGGTCGATCAGGTGGTGGAAGATGCGTTCCAGGTGGGCCTGCTGGAACTCCATCGAGGCGGGGAAGAGCGGGCGCAGGAAGGGGCGGCGGCGGAACATGACCGCGTAGAGCCGGTCGATCAGGTCCGCGAGCGGGGCGACGGCTCCGAGTTCGCGCCGGATCAGGTGCTGGTCCTCGGCGCCGTCGTGGTCCCCGTAGTCCTGGTCCCCGTAGTCCTGGTGGTCCTCGCGGCCGTCGCGGCCCGGGCCTGCACCGGACCGGGGCCCCGACGGCGCTGCGGGGCTGAGGAGTTGGCGCCGTAGTCGCATCGCGTGGTGGCGGGCGATCAGACGGTCGTACTCGGCGGTGGCGGTGGCGGCCGCGTCGGCCTGGCTGCTGTAGTCCATGACCTGCCCAGTCAACTGCCGGGCCACCGGGGCGGGAAGGGCCGATGGCCCCGGACGGTCCCGGGACCATCGGCCCTCCGTGGCCGGCGCGCGGCCCGCGGCGCACGGCCCGGGCACGGCGGAGCGCCCCGCGCACCCGGTGCTCTCCCACCACCGGTGCGCGGGCGCCGCCGGTGACTCCCGGCAGGTCCCGGCCCTCAGGCCCCGGCCGCCCCTGCCCCGGCTCCGGCCCCGGCCGCGCCCGCCCCCGTCCCTGCCCCCGCCCGGCGCGCGGCGCGGCGGTCCTCCCGCCGCTGCCTCCCACGGCGCAGCGGCTGGTCGGGCACCCACCCGAAGGTCAGGCAGGCACCCACGATCCCGAGCAGCATGCCGATCACGAAGCCGCCCAGGTTGGAGGTCACCCAACTGCCCAGCGAGGCGAGCGCGGCGAGGATGGAGTAGAACAGCCGCTGGGTCGGGTTGAACAGGATCAGCAGGCCGCACAGCAGCATCACCGACGGCACCAGGTACCCGGCCAGGCCCACCAGTGAGATGTGCAGCAGGACGGGTAGCGGGGCCCACAGGGTGAACAGGATCTCGGCGCCGCCGAGGGTCACCAGCAGCCCGCCCCAGAACGGCCGGTTACCCCGCCAGTCGCGTTTGACCGGGCCCGCGGGGCTCGCGGGCGTAGCGGTCGCGGCGGCTCCGGCGGGAGCGACGGCCCCTGCGGGAGCGGTGGCGGGGCCGGCGACGGGGGCGGCGGTCGCGGGGGCGGTGGCGGCCGTCCCCGCGGCCGCCACCTCCTCGGTCCGCTCAGCGGCGCCCTCGCCGGTCGCGGCCGGCTCCGGTACGGACTCCGTCATGTTCAGCAGCCCTTGGAGCTGAAGCTCAGCCGGAGGTTGGGCAACTTGAACCCGACGGCGGTGCTGGCGTAGTTGTGCTGGTTGAGGTGGGTCAGCGTGACGTGGTCGGCCTGCTGGCCGAAGACGCCCGGCTGGCCCTTCCCGACCGGGCCGGCCTTGGTGTAGGTGCTGGCGTCGCCGCCGATCTCGATGTTCTTGAACTCCGCGTCGCCGGACAGCAGATCGGAGTCGGTGGTGAGGTCGGAGGCGGACACCGGGGTGCCCTTGTCGCCCGCGTGGATCACCAGGCTGACGCCGCCGAGGTCGACGGCCTGGCACAGGTTGGTGATCTGGGCGGCCTTGATCGCCGAGACCGCCACCAGGACCTGCCCACCGGTGTTGCCCGCGTTGGGGCTGTCCGGGATCATCGAGTCCAGCGAGCCGAACTGGGCGAAGCCGTCACCGTCGAGCTTGTCGGCGGTGATGGTGAACGGCATGCCGGAGATGGAGAACTGCGCGGCGAGCACGCCCTGCGCGGTGAGGGTCATCAGGATGCCCCCGACCGCGACGGCCGGTACGGCCATCAGGGCGGAGCGCTTCATGCGGACCCGTCCTCTTCTGGTCCCGGTCGGCGTCTGCGGGGTTTCCGCCGCGGCGGCGGCTTCCTCGGACATGGCCATGTGTGCTCCCTGTGGATGGATGGGGTGTGCAGGCAGCTGGCACGTTGTCCTGGCGCGGACAGCGTTCCGCGCCCCGACCGGGCCGTCCGCCCCTCGGCAGCGGGGCGGATCCGTTCGGAGCGCGCTGGGTAACTGGGAAGCTACTGCCCGGTATTCGCCGGGTCAATACGGGTGCACGAAGGATCTTCACCAATCCTCCGGGTCGGGCCGTCCAGCCGGTCGGCCGCTTCGGCCGGACCGAGGAAGGGGGCGAGGCAGAACATGCTCAACACCGGGAGCAGATCGGTCAGTTGATCGGTGCGCCCGGAGGAGATCAGCCGGTAGACCGCGCTGTAGACACCGCCCACCACGGCGTCGACCATCTGCCGCACCCCGACCCCGCCCGGGAGTTGCGGCACGTCGGCGAAGAACGCCCGGAAGCGGATGAGCAGTTGTTCCCGCTCACGACGGCCGGCCGGGCCGACCGCCTCGATCTCGATCACCGCCATGGTCGCGAAGGACGGTGTGCCCGCGAGGAGTTGGAGCATCGCGTCGAGCGCCTGGCGGATCCCGGAGCACCAGTCGGATTCGGCCGCGAAGGCCGCCGCCATCCGCCGGATCACCACCCCAGTGCCGTACCGGTGCGCGGCCAGGAAGGCGTCCTCCTTGCCGCTGAACAGCTCGTAGAAGACCGGCCTGGTCACGCCCGCCGCGCGGCAGATGTCGCTCACCGTCGCGTGCTGGTAGCCGCGTTCGGCCACCGTCCGGACCAGGCCGTCCAGCAGCCGTTCGCGCTGGGTCGCGGCGACCACTCCGGCGGGCTGCCGGCGCGGCCCCGGCTTGATCGACCTGGCCGGATCCCGGCCGGTCCGGGCACCCGGCAGCAGGATCAGGTCGGCACTCCGGAGGTGTTTGGGATCCATCACCAACTCCTGTGTCCTGTATTGACATTGACGTAACGACGGGTTTACAACACTGCCAGGTTTCCAATCGGTCGGCGCGCAGGCCGCCACCGGTCGGATCCAGGGGCTCCGACGGCCCCGGGCGAACCGCCCGGACCGCCGGACCAGGGCGGGAGCCGGGCCCGCGGCGGTGGCAGCCGCCGACCGCCGCCCCACCACGGAGCCACCGCACCACCGTCGCACCGTCGCACCGCTGCACCCGTACCGCTGCACCGCTGCACGAACACCGTCGTACCCCAGGAGCGGGCCCGTGGCGCCGGGCCCGCCCGCACCCGTGGTCCGACAGAGCTCCCGGTACGCCATGCACCTCCCCCGTCGTGCACACCACCACACCCGCACGCGGGGATTCCCCCACCCGTCCCCGGACGGAGAGAGGCACCCTCATGCGCATCCGTCGCACGCTCGCAGCCGCATCCCTCGCCGCCTTCGCGCTCACCGGCGCCGCCGTCGCACCGGCCCAGGCCGACTCCCCCGCCGTCCTCACCCAGGGCAGCGCCGGCGGCGCGGCCATCGCCGTCGGCGACACCCTGGTCGCCAACCTGGCGCCCGGCACCGCCGCGACCTTCACCAACGGCGCGGGCAGCACCACCGGGGTGAGCTGCGCCAACTCCTCGTTCTCCGCGACCGTGACGTCCAACCCGACCGCGCCCGGCAGCGCGACCGAGCAGCTCAACAGCCAGTCCTTCGGCTCCTGCACCTCCAACGTCTTCGGCGTCCGGAGCGTCAAGAGCGTCACGGCCACCAGCCTGCCGTACACCAACACCGTCACCTCCGGCTCCGGCACCAACGTGTCGCTCAACGGCACCGGCGCCGGCCCGGTGGGCATCACCGTGGTCCTCAACACCCTGCTCGGCACCGTCACCTGCGTCTACCAGAGCCCCAGCGGCATCACCGGCTCCACCTCGAACGCCGACAACAGCATCAGCTTCGCCAACCAGCCCGCCAACCTGGTGTCCGGCCCGGGCCTGTGCTTCTCGACCGGCTACTTCAGCGCCACCTACGGCCCGGTCACCGACAGCTCCGTCGCCGGCAGCCCGGTCCTCTGGGTCAACTGACGCCCCTGGCACCCGGATCCGTCCGAGCGGCGTACGGCGGGCAACCGCCCTCCGTACGCCGCTCCACCGATCCCCGAGAGTGCCCCCGAGAAGGCCCCCGACAACGCCCCGGGACAAGCAAGTGACCGGCCGGTAGGGTGGCGCTGCACGGGCCCCGACGGGACGGGCGCGGCGGACCGGAACGGGGCGGCTCGGATGACCAGCGGCAGCGACGGCAGCGACGGCAGCACCACCGGCACGGGCTTCTTCGCCTCGGTGGCGGACACCGCCGAGCGACTCGCCGCGACCAGCTACCTCGCCTCCACGGCCGTGGCCACCACCGTCTTCCTGGCCGACCGGCTCGGCAAGCCGCTGCTGGTGGAGGGCCCCGCCGGAGTCGGCAAGACCGAACTCGCCAAGGCCGTCGCCGAACTGGGCGCGGCCCGGCTGGTACGGCTCCAGTGCTACGAGGGCATCGACGAGGCCCGCGCGCTCTACGAGTGGAACCACGCCAAGCAGCTGCTGCGGATCACCGCCGGCCGCGACGAGGGCTGGGAGGAAGCCCGCGGCGACATCTTCGGCGAGGAGTTCCTGCTCACCCGCCCGCTGCTCACCGCGATCCGCGGCGAGGAGCCCACCGTCCTGCTGATCGACGAGATGGACAAGGCCGACGTCGAGGTGGAGGCACTGCTGCTGGAGGTGCTCAGCGACTTCCAGGTGACCGTCCCCGAGCTCGGCACCATCACCGCGACCCGCCGCCCCTTCGTCCTGCTCACCTCCAACGCCACCCGCGAGCTCTCCGAGGCGCTGCGCCGCCGCTGCCTGTTCCTCCACCTCGACTACCCGGACGCCGAGTTGGAGCGCCGGATCGTCCGGCTCAAGGTGCCGGGGCTGGACGCGACGCTGGCCGAGTCGCTGGTCCGGGTGGTCGGCGCGCTGCGCGCGATGGACCTGCGCAAGGCCCCCTCGGTCGCCGAGACCATCGACTGGGCCCGCACCCTGCTGGCCCTCGGCGCGGACACCCTGGACGACGCGGTCGTCCGGGACACCCTCGGGGTGATCCTCAAGCACCAGGACGACGTCCGCAAGGCCGCCCAGAAGCTCACCCTCGCGTGAGCACCCCGGGGGCCACCGACACCGCCGCCCGGCTGACCGGACTGGTCCGCGCCCTGCGCGGGCACGGCCTGCGGATCGGCCCGGCCGAGACGGTGGACGCCGCCGCCGTGCTCGACGTGCTCGGCTTCGCCGACCGGGAGCAGATGCGGGCCGGACTGGCCGCCGCCCTGCTGCGCTCGGACGGCCAACGGGCGGTCTTCGACGCCACCTTCGACCTGTTCTTCCCGCTCGGCGTCGGCACCCCCGAGGCCCTGCGCACCCCCGAGGCCCGGCACGGCACCGACCCCTCGGCCGAGCCCGCGCCGCAGACCGCGGAGCCGCCGCGCTTCGGCCGCCCCGACCCGCTCCGCGACCGGCTGCGCGAGCGCCTCGCCGCCGCCCTGGCCGCCGACGACCGGGCCGCCCAGGCCCGGCTGGCCGGCGAGGTGATCGAGGCCTTCGGCCGGTACGGCACCGGCAGCACCCCCGGCTCGGACGGCTGGTCCGCCCACCAGGCGCTCGGCCGGCTGGCCCCCGAGACCCTGCTCGCCCGGATCCTCGCCGGCCTGCGGGACCAGGGCCCGGACGGCCACGCCGACCGTGACCTCGCCGACCGCGTCCTCGCCGACGAGATCCGCCGCCGCATCCGGGACTTCCGCGCCCTGGTCTCCGCCGAGGCCCGCCGCCGGGTCGCCGAACTGCGCGGCGCCGAACGGATCGCGGAGCGGGCCGTCGCCCCCACCGTCGACCGGATCGACTTCCTGGCCGCCGGCCGCGACCAGCTCGCCGAACTGCGCCGCACCGTGCACCCGTTGGCCCGCAAGCTGGCCACCCGGCTGGCCGCCCGGCGCCGCCGCGCCGCCCGCGGGCGGATCGACCTGCGGCGCACCCTGCGCCGCTCCCTCGGCACCGGCGGGGTGCCGCTGCGCCCGGCGTACCGGCTGCGCCGCCCGGCCCGGCCGGAGCTGGTGCTGCTGTGCGACGTCTCCGGCTCGGTGGCCGGCTTCGCCGATTTCACCATGCTGCTGGTGCAGGCGATGGGCGAACAGTTCAGCAAGGTCCGGGTGTTCGCCTTCGTCAACCGCACCGCCGAGGTCACCGACCTGCTGCGGCGGGGCGAGGGCGACCCGGCCCGGCTCGCCGCCCGCATCGTCGCCGAGGCCCGGGTGACGGGCTACCACGGCAACAGCGACTACGGCTCCGCCCTGGGCGAGTTCGCCGACCACCACCTGGCCGCCGTCGGCCCCCGCACCTGCGTGCTCGTCCTCGGCGACGCCCGCAACAACCACCGCGACCCCCACCCGGAGGCGCTGCGCCGGATCGCCTCCCGCGCCCGCCGGGTCATCTGGCTCAACCCCGAACGCCCCGCGCTCTGGACGACCGGCGACTCCGCCGCCCCGACGTACGCGGACGTGGTGGAGATGCACTCCTGCCGCAACGCCCGCCGCCTCGGCGAACTGATCGCCCGCCTGCTGCCGGTCTGACGCGTACGGCCCGAGGCCGCCGGCCCGGCCGCTGGGGAGCAGCGACGGGCCGGCGGCCTCGGGTGGTCTGCGGGCACTCAGGCAGTCAGTGGGCGCCCCGGCTGTCAGCGCGCGCCGAGGTGGTCCGGGGCCGGGCGCGGCGCCGCGACGGGCGGCCGGGCGTCGGTGCCGGGCGCGGCGGCCGGGGCCGGTCGCAGCGGCCACCAGAGGGCGCGGCCGAGCAGGGCGGCCAGGGCCGGCACGGTGACCAGGGAGAGCACCAGCGCGGAGAGCAGGATGCCCAGCGTCAGCGAGAAGGCGACCTGCTCGCTGCCCGGGGTGGTGGCCAGCGTCGCGAAGGATCCGGCCAGCACCAGGCCGGCGGTGGCGACGGCCGGGGCGGTGTGCCGGACGGCGCGGGCCACGGCGGAGCGGGCCGACCCGGGCCGGTGCATCTCCTCGCGGATCCGGTCGGTGATCAGGATGTTGTAGTCGGTGCCGAGCGCGACCACGAACAGGAACAGCACCAGCGGGAGCGTGAAGGAGACACCGGGCCGGTCCAGCCCGTGCTGGAACAGCAGGGTGGCCGCGCCGAGGGTGGCGGCGAACCCGAGGCCGACGGAGAGCATCAGCGCGACCGGGGCGAGCAGGCTGCGCAGGAGCAGCAGCAGGATCAGGGCGATCAGGGCGGCCGCGACCGGGAAGACCACGGTGAGGTCGCGGTCGACGGCGGTGGCGATGTCGGCGAAGATCGCCGCGGTGCCGCCGACGTGGCCGACCGTCCCGGCCGGGGTGTGGGCGGCGACCGCGGCGCGGACCGGGCCGGAGGCGAGGTCCCGGGCGCGCTGGCTCTGCGGGTCGGCGTTCAGGTAGAGGTCGATCCGGGCGGCCCGGTGGTTGTCGGCGAGGACGGGCCGGCCGACCTGGCCCACCCCTTCGACGCCCTTGAGCTCGCGGGCCAGGCCGTCGAAGCGGGCCGCGTCGACGGTGCCGCCGTCCCGGGCGACCAGGTAGACGGTCGTCGGGTCGGAGACGCCGGCGGGCATGGCCCGGGCGATCTCGGCGGCGGTGGCGGCGGCGGCCGTGGTGGTGGAGTCGCCCTGGCTGTAGTCCATCTTGAGTCCGGCGGTGCCGGCGGCCAGCGTGCCCAGCAGGGCGACGGAGGCGAGCAGCAGCGCCAGCGGCCGGCGGGCGACGAGCTCACCGAAGCGGGCGGCGACGCCCGGGCGCGGCTCCCGGCGCAGGGCGCGGGAGGGCCAGAAGATCCCGCGGCCGCAGGCGGCGAGCAGGGCGGGCATCAGGGTGAGGCTGCCCAGCAGCATGACCAGCACGGCGACGGCGACGGCCGGGCCGAGCGAGCGGAACTGGCCGAAGCTCGCCACGGCCAGGGTGGCGAAGGCGGCGACGATGGTCAGCGCGGCGGAGGTGATCGCGGTGCCGACCTTGCCGGACACCTCGGCGGCGGCCTCCCGGGCGTTCTGCTCGGGCCGGGCGCGCAACTGCTCGCGGAACCGGAAGAGCAGGAACAGCAGGTAGTCCACGCCGATGCCGAGCAGCACCACCCCGATCAGGCTGGGGGTAGAGCTGTCCAGCTTGAGACCGGTGAGGGCGGCCGCGCCGGCCACGGCGCCGCCGGCCGCGCCGCTGACCATGGCGACCGCGAGCAGCGGCAGCAGGGCGGCGAGCACGCTGCGGAAGACCAGCACGTTGAGCAGCACGATCAGTGCGGTGAGCAGGGCGCTGCCGAGCACCATGGCGCCCCGGTTGGCCTCGGTGGTGTCGGACACCTGGGCGAGTCCGCCGGTGAACCCGGTGCGCATGCCGATCCCGTCGAACTGGGCCCGGGCCTGGTCCCGGAAGGTGCGGTAGACGCCCTGGACGCCCTCGTCCGCGGCGTTGCCGGTCAGTTCGACGCTGAGCAGTTCGAAGGTGCGGTCCGGTGCGACCGTGGCGGGAGCGACCCGGGGCGTCTGGGAGCGGTCGGGGACCAGCGCGGCCGGCTCGTCCGGCTTCCGGGGCATGGTGACCTTGCGTTCCCCCAGCTTGGCGGCGCCGGCCTCGATCTTGTGCTGGTCGTCGGCGGTGAGCGCCTTCCCGTCGGTGCGGGCGACCAGCACGGTGACGGTGGTGGCGTCCGGCTTGATGCCGAAGTCCTGCTCGGCGATCCGCAGTGCGGCCGCCGAGTCGTAGCTGCGCGGCAGGAACTCCCCGCTCTGCGACTGGGTCACCCGGGACATCAGCATCGGGCTGAGCACGGCCAGCCCCATGCCCAGCACCGCCCACACGGCGATGACCTTCCAGGCGTGTCGGGTGGAGAATCCGGTCAGTGCGCGGATCACTGTTCCTCCGGTCGGTGGACGCGAACGTCGGCCTCTGGACCGGGGGTTCCCGGCCTGTTCCAAGACCATCAGCCGCGGGGGTGCCGGGGCGTCCTGGCAGCGGAGGATTCCGCCGGGGGCCCGCGCTCCCCCGCCGGGGGCCGGGACCGGGACCGTGGTCCTGGTCCGGGCCCCTGCTCCTCCGCCCGGGGGAGCACGCCCGGCCCGGCCCGCCAATGCCAGAATGGGGGCGTCAGCGCTGGTCAGCCGGGAGGAATCAGATGGACGGGCGTCAGCGCCCCGGGGTGGACGCGGGTACCGACGGGCCGCTGGAGGACTGGACGGACCGCCTGCCGTGGACCCGTACCGACGCCATGGTGGCCATCGGCGCCGGCGCCCTGGACCTGATCGGCTACGTCCTGCTCGGCCCGGCGACCGGCGCCCTCAGCATGTCCGTGCCGGGCTTCGCCGTGGTCGTCCTCGCCGGCCTGCCGCTGCTGGCCCGGCGCAGCCGCCCGGTGCCGGCGCTGGCCGCCGTCCTGGTGCTCCAGGCGGCGGCCGACCTGCTCTCCCCGAGGGGCCCGCACTTCGGCGCGGTGCTGGTCGTCGCGCTGTACTCGGTCGCGGTGAGCCGGGGCGTCCCGGTGACCGCGGCCGCCGTGGGCGTGACGGCGGTGACCACCACGCTGAGCCAGCTGCGCTTCGAATCCCCGCTCTGGCCGCAGCTCATCGCCGACCCCGTAGCCGCCGTCATGGTGGCCGGGGCCGGTCTGGCGGTGGCCCGCTGGCAGCGCGAGGTGGCCGCCAACCGCCGGCTGCTGGCCGACCGCGCGGTGGCCGACGAACGCCGCCGGATCGCCCGGGAGTTGCACGACATCGTGGCCCACCACATCACCACCATGCAGCTGATGGCAGGCGGTGCCCGCGCCAACCTCGGGGACCAGGAGGTGGTCCGGGACGCCCTGGTCGTCCTGGAGTCCTCGGGTCGGCTGGCGCTGCGCGAGATGCGCCAGTTGCTGAACGTGCTGCGGACCGGGGACGAACCGGACGCCGCCCCGCCGCTGCCCCAGCCCGGGGTGGAGGACCTGGAGCGGCTGGTGGACGAGTCCCGGGTGGCCGGACTGCCGACCGAGTTCACCGTCGACGGGCCCCCGCGCCCGCTGCCGCCGACGGTCGGGCTGACCGTCTTCCGGATCGTCCAGGAGGGCCTCACCAACGCCCGCAAGTACGCCGGGCCCGCCCGGGCCACCGTCCGCCTCGCCTACCACCCGGACCGGGTCACCGTCGAGGTGCGGGACGACGGCGGCGGCGCGCCCCCGGCGGAGCCCACCGGCCGGGCCGGGTACGGCCTGCTCGGCATGCGCGAGCGGGTCGCCCTGCACGGCGGCACCCTGGCGACCGGCCCGCAGCCGGGCGGCGGCTTCGCCGTGGCCGCCGAACTCCCGCTGACCGACGCCGAATCGGCCGAGGCCGCGGTCCAGACCGGGCAGGTGCTCCGATGACCGGGCGGATCCGGGTGCTGCTGGTGGACGACCAGCCGCTGGTGCGCCGCGGCCTGTCGCTGATCCTCTCCCCCGACCCGTCCCTGACCGTGGTCGGCGAGGCCGGGGACGGCGAGCAGGCCGTCGCCGCCGCCCTCCGGCTGCTCCCCGACGTCGTGGTGATGGACATCCGGATGCCCGTCCTGGACGGCGTCGGCGCGACCGAGCGGCTGGCCCGGGAGCTGCCCGGCTGCCGGGTCCTGGCGCTGAGCACCTTCGACATGGACGAGTACGTGGTGGCCGCGCTGCGCGCCGGCGCCCACGGCTTCCTGCCCAAGGACGTCTCCCCGGAGGAGCTGAGCTCGGCGATCCGGACGGTGCACGCCGGGGAGGCGGTGGTCGCCCCGCGGCTGCTCACCCGGCTGATCTCCACCTACGTCCGGGCGCCCGCCGCGCCCGCCCCGGCGTCGCCGGCCGCCGTGCGGTGCGGCGAGCTCACGCCCCGGGAGGTCGACGTGTGGCGGCTGATCGCCACCGGGCTCGACAACGCCGCGATCGCGCTGGCCCTGGAGATCAGCCAGTCCACCGTGAAGAACTACATCACCAGCATCTTCGGCAAGCTGGACGTCCGGGACCGCGCCCAGGCGGTGATCGCCGCGTACGAGTCCGGCCTGGTCACCGCCCGCACGGGGCAGGGCGACCAGGCCGGCCGGAACTCCGGCTAGTCCAGGCTCTTGAGGAAGTCCAGCAGCGCCTCGGTGACCTCGGCCGGGCGCTCCTGCTGGGTCCAGTGGCCGGTGTCCGGCAGCCGGACGTGCCGGTGCAGCCGCGGGGTCAGCTCCGTCAGCAGGTAGTCCAGCACACCGGGCGGGATCATCGCGTTCACCAGGTCCTGCTCGCCGGCCACGTACAGCGCGGGCACCTCGATCCGCAGGCCGGTGAAGGCAGCCATCAGCTCGTTGTTGCGGTCGATGTTGCGGTACCAGTTGAGCCCGCCGGTGAAGGCCCGCTCACCGTGCCGGGCGTAGTCGGCGGCGAACACATCGAGGTCCGCGTCGGTGAGCCAGCCGGGCAGCCGGTCCGGCTCCGGGATGGTGTCCAGCAGGGTCCTGCCCTCGGGGACGACCCACGGCCGCGGCTCGCCACCGGGCTGGAGGCCGCACAGCACGCGGCGCAGGCTGGACCTGATGTCGGCGGCCAGCTCGGCGTCGGCCCGGCCGGGCTGCTGGAAGTAGATCTGGTAGAAGCCCTCGCCGAACCTCTCCCGGGCCGCCTGCAGCGTGCCGGGGCCGGCCGGCAGCGGCGGGACGCTCAGGCCGGCGACCCCGCGCACCAGGTCCGGCCGGAGGGCGGCGGTGCCCCAGGCGACCGGCGCGCCCCAGTCGTGGCCGACCACCACGGCCTTCTCCCCGCCGAGTTCGCGGATCAGCGCGGTGACGTCGCCGATCAGGTGCAGTACGGAGTACGCGTCCACGGACGCCGGCTGTGCGCTGCGGGCGTAGCCGCGCTGGTCGGGGGCGACGACCCGGTACCCGGCCGCGGCGAGCGGCGCGAACTGGTGGCGCCAGGAGTACCAGCTCTCCGGGAAGCCGTGCAGCAGCAGGACCAGCGGCCCCTCCCCCTGTTCGGCGAGGTGCAGCCGGACACCGTTCACCTCGATCTCGCTGTGCTTGATCGCCTCGTTCAACTCCCGCTCCCGTTCCGCTCCGTAGGACCCCGAGGGCTCTCCTCCCAGGCTCAACAAGCGGACGGCCCCGGCTTGTTCCGGCACCGGGACAAGCAGCCGAGGCCGCCCCGGAACTCCGGGACGGCCTCGGCCTCAGGCTAATGCGCTGAACTGGTTGAGCGTCAGTTCACCGTGTAGCTGTAGGGGATCGCCGCGAGCACCGCACCGGTGGTGCCGAGGCTGTTGTTGGCGGTCGGCACGAAGGTCGGGCCGGACACCAGGTAGAGCAGACCCTTGACCGTGCTGCCCTTGGGGCCGGTCGGGGTGACGGTCACCTGCAGCGAGCCGGTGGCGCCGGGGGCGACGGTCACCGGGGCGGCGGCCGTGGCCGTGGCGTTCACCGCGGCGGCGTACGGGTCACCGGTGCTGGAGGTCAGCGCCGGGTCGAACGCCAGGGTGTGCGCGGTGGCGGTGATGGTGGAGGTGCCCTTCGGCGCGCCGGCGGTGCCGAACGGGCCGATCTGCTGGACGAAGGTGCTCCAGGCACCGGGGACGATCGGCTGCTCGGCGCTGCCCTTGGAGGTGGCGACCGAGATGGCGGAGCCGTCCTGGGCCTTCTTGAGGTCACCGAAGAGGTCCGGCGAGGCGGTGGTGGCGCTCAGCTCGATCTGCGCCGGCGTCGAGGACGCCGCCACGGCCTTGAGCTGGTCGGTGCTCGGCGGCACCAGGAAGCTCGGCACCGAGGAGGTCAGGCTCAGCGGCAGGTTGACGCTGGCCGAGGCACCCTGCGGGACGAGCGGCAGGTCGACGCGCTTGTCGAGGCGGCCGTCGGCCGCGATCGACTGGGTGGCGACCGTGTTGTTGGTGTAGTTGACGTTGACGGTGACCGGCTTGCCGGCCGCCAGCTTCGTCTTCGGGTCGTTCGGCAGACCGGCCGCGGTGGCCTGGTTCTGGTTGAACGCGATGCTGCCGGCGAAGTCCTGGGCGAGCTCCTGGCCGCTGACCGGCCCGAGCACGTTCAGGACGAAGCGCCAGTGGCCCTCGGCCGGGTTGATCGTGGTGGCCGAGACGCCGTTGGCGGCGCCGGTCAGGTTGCCCTGGGCGTCGAACAGCGTGTTGCCCTCGATGTCGACCGGGGTGCCGTTCGGGCTGATCAGGGCGCCCTGCATGAACAGGTTCGCGTCCTTGCCGACGGTGACGCCGACCCGCAGGTCCTTCTGGCCCTTCGGGACGTCGAAGCCGTAGGCGAACATCTGCGTCGGCGAGGAGCCGCGGCCGTTGCCACCGGTGATGGTGCCGGTGAAGCTGCCCTTGCCGTCCTTGACCGGGACGAGGCTGCGCAGCACGACCGGGACGCTGGTGGTGTTGCCGTTCGAGCTGGAGACGAGGACCGCCTCGCTGCTGTCACCGCTGGTCGCCGGGGTGGTCAGCTGGACCTTGAGGGTCTTGGTCTGACCGGGCTGCAGCTCGGTGGTGTTCGGGCTCACCGCGCCGGCCGGGACCGCGCGCTGGGTGGAGGTGCCGAACTGGACGTCGCCGGTGTAGCCGGCCTTGCCCGCCGGGGTGTACATGATGGCGGTCCACTCGCCGGCCACCGGGTGCGGGACGTCGACCAGGCCGAAGTTGGCCGGGGTGGCGCCGCCCTGCGGACGGGTGTTGGTCTCGAAGCGGCCCGACGGGTCGAGCAGCGTCATGCGGACCACGGGGCCGTTGGTGACCGGGTTCGGGCCGCCGTGCCAGGCGATCGACGCCGCGAGGCGGTCGGCACCGGCCGGAACGGTGAACTTGACCTGCTTCTGCACCCAGTCGGCACCGTTGGTGGCGTACTTGAAGGTGTCGGTCGAGGCCGAGTCCAGCTTGACGACCTGCTGGTTGGTGGCCTGCGGCGCGAAGCTGCGGGTGGTGGCGCTCACCGACTGCGGCTCGTCACTGGTGTTGGTGACGGAGACGTCGGCGGTGTGGGTCGAACCGGGGGCGCCCTGGATGCTCACCTGGCCGGTGTTGACCACGACGGTGCGGGCACCGTCGGTGCCGTCGCCGTCGTCGTAGCCGCGGGCGGCCTCGACGGCGGCCCGGACGTTGAGCAGACCGGCGCCCTGCTCCTCGGCGGGGACGCCGAGGTCGGTGGCGGTGCCGGTGATGAACTTCTTCACCAGCGCCGGGGACGGCGAGTCGCCGCCGTGGGTGTCGCGGTAGGCCTGGATGACCAGGGCCGCGGCACCGGTGACGAACGGGGCGGCCTGGCTGGTGCCGCCGAAGGGCTGGATGTTCGAGCCCTTGCCGTTGAAGTTGGTGCAGTCCGCGTACTTGGTGGTGTCGGCGGTGCACAGCGCCCAGTCCGACTCGCCCGGGGCGACCAGGTCGAGGGTGCGGCCGGCCATGGTGAAGCCGCCCGAGGAGAGCGCGGAGATCCGGCTGTTGTTCCAGGTCTTGTTGGAGAACTTGGAAGCCGCGTAGCCGGTCTGCTGGTAGTTCTGGTTGTCCGTCGACGCGCCGACCGAGATCACGTACGGGTCGGTGGCCGGGGTGCCGATGGTGCCGCTGATACCGGCGTCACCGGTGGAGACCGCGACGGTGACACCGGCCTTGACGGCCTGCTCGTTGAAGAGCGCGATGGTGTCGTGGGCGCCGCTGTCCGGGGTGACGTTGCCGCCGAAGGACTCGTTCAGCACGTCCACGTGGGCGACCCGCACCGCGTAGTCGATGGACTGCAGGATCGACGAGTTGGACATCATCTCGCCGCCGGCCTTGAGGGCGACCAGGTCGGCGTCCGGGGCGAGGCCGCGGATGTTGATGTTGCAGCCGGCCGGCAGCGGGTGCGAGGCGTTGACGAACTGCGAGACGTCGTAGGTCTGACGGCCCTGGGCGATGACCGCCGAGGCGTCGCCGAAGGCCTCGGCGCCACCGCTCGGCGCGTCCCAGCCCTCACCCGAGAAGTCCTGGTGGTCGACCACGGCGTGCGAGCCGTCGGCCCGGATGAAGTCCGGGTTGTTCGGGTCGAGCGCGTCGGCGATGTAGGCGACCTTGACGCCCTTGCCGGTGGCCAGGTTCTCCACGCCGGGGTTGCCGTTGCCGCTGTAGGCACGGACCGAGTAGAGGCCCTCGGGCTCCAGCAGCGGCTTGGTCGGGTCGGAGGGGCAGACCGTGTTGGTCGCGTTCTCCTGGGAACCCTGGCCGTTGCTGCCCGAAACGGCCTTCGACGCGTCGCCGGACTTGCCGGAGGCCGTGGCCGCGGTGTCCGCCTTCTTGGCGGTGGTCGAGGCGACGGGGGCCACCTGGACCTGGGTGTCGGCGACCACGGCGGCGACCGCCGGGTCGGACTGGAGCGCCGCGCGCTCGGCCGGGCTGACCGTGGCGGAGAAGGCGTTGCCGACCACGAAGCTCTTGACGTTGGTGCCGCCGTTGGCCTTGACCTTGTCCAGCAGCGGCTTCTGCGCGCTGGCGGTCTTCTGCTCACGTGCGCCGAGGTGACCGTGGTCGGCCGGGGCGTCCGCTATCTGGTCCTTCAGGATCACGATCACCGGTGCCGGCGACCCGTCCGAGGACGCCGCCTGGGCGTTCTGCGGATCCTGGGTCGGGGCCGCGCTCGCGATGGTCCCGAGGCTCAGGACCATGGACGCGGCGGTGACGGTGACGGCGGCTGCTAGCTGGGTCTTGCGCCAGCCGATCAATGGACATCCTTTCGTCTGATGAGACGTCAGGTTGCACGATCCAGCCTACGAATCCTGGTCGGACGCGCGGTGCTCCGGACCGCGCGTCCCGACAGCGGTCGCATTCCAGCGCATCCGGCACGACCACGACAAGGGGTTAAAACCCCATCAGAAAGTAAAAATGACCATCAGAAAGTAAAATACACAGTATAAATCCGGCCGCTGCTGCCCCTTTTTCACCGATCAGAGCCGGTCAGGGACGGTCAAAACAGGCTTCCGCGGCGGCAAAAACGTCAGTGGCGAACTCTGGACACTGGCGGAACATCGCCACTCCGGCCCACCCGCTGCCTCTTTGTCGACACCGCGACTCTTCTTCCCCGTCGACGGCCCTCGAAACAACGCTCGGCACCCAGAACGCTCGGCACGCAGAACGCTCGGCAAGCAGAACGAACGGGGCGGCCGAGGAGTTCACCCCAGGCGCTCCCGGGCGTCCGCGAGGTCCTCGGCCGTCGGCGCGTCGTCCTGGGTCAGCCGGTGGCGCCAGTAGCCGGTGAAGTCGATGTCCGACTTCGGCACCCCGTGCTCCTCCACCAGGCAGCGGCGCAGCGCCCGCACCGCGCCCGCCTCCCCGGCCAGCCAGGCGAAGGGCCGCCCGCCCGGCAGCGCGCCGCCCCGGAACGCCGCGGTCAGCAGGGCGCCCGGGGCCGCGCCGTCGCGGTGCAGCCAGCGCACCTCCAGTTCGGCCCGGGTCGCCAGCCGCTGACGCTCCGCCCGGTCCGCGACCTCGATCCAGGCGTACGCCCGCACCCCCTCCGGCAGGGCCTCCAGCAGCGTCGCCACGGCCGGCAGGGCGGTCTCGTCGCCGGCCAGCAGCACCCAGTCGGCCGCCGCCGCGACCTGGGCGAACGGGACCGGCGGGGCGTACAGCGCGGAGGGCCCGACCATGCCGAGCCGGTCCCCCGGCGCGGCCCGCAGCGCCCAGGCCGCGGCCACGCCGGAGTCGCCGTGCAGGACGAAGTCGACCTCGATCCGCCGGGTGCCGGGGTGCCTGCGGCGCAGGGTGAAGCTGCGCATGACCGGGCGGTCGGCCTCGGGGATCGCCAGATAGGCCTGGTACCAGCCCATCGGGTCGTCCTGCCCCGCCGGCAGCTCCGGCTCGCGCTGCCCCGGGCGCGGGAAGCAGAGCTTGAGCTGCTGGTCGGGCGTGCCGCCCACGGTGTCGTCCAGGGCCTCCGCCTCGAAGACGACCCGGGCGGTGCGCGGCGTGATCCGGTCGACCGCTACGACCTCGATGAAGGTGACGGGCAGAGTCATCGGTAACCCCTCGCTGTGCGGACCGCTGTGCGGAATCCTGATAACTTACGGCATAAAGAGTTGCTGGCGCCAGGATACTTTACGCCATAAGGAGATGTCGGGATGACCGTCTACGCCGGGCAGGGAGACGCCCACCGCTCACTCGCCCTGCTGTGGGGGCACCCCGGGGAACCGCGCACCGGGCGCAGCGGCCCGAAACCGGGGCTGAGTGTGGACGCGATCGTGTCCGCCGGAATCGCGGTGGCCGACGCCGAGGGAATGGCCGCCCTGTCGATGCGCGCCGTGGGCGAACGGCTCGGCCGCACCGCGATGGCGCTCTACACCTACGTGCCCGGCAAGGCCGAACTGCTCGACCTGATGCACGACCGGGTGCTCGCCGAGCTCCCCACCGGAACACCGGAGTTCGACGACTGGCGGGCCGACGTCACCGCCTGGGCCGAGGAGTTGTACGCCTGCTACCTGCGCCACCCCTGGGTGCTCCAGGTCTCGCAGGCCCGCCCCGTCCTCGGCCCGGCCGAACTCGCCGCCATGGAAAACCTGTTGGCCGCGCTGCGACCCGCCGGCCTGCCCGCCGGGCGACTGCGCGGGGCGGTCGCCGCGCTCTGGCAGTTCGTCCGCGGCACGGCCGCCGCCACCGCCGACGCCCGCGGCGCGGCGGCCGCCACCGGCGTCACGGACGAGGAGTGGTGGAGCACCCGCTCCGCCCGGCTCGCCGAACTGGCGCCGGACTTCCCGCAGCGCTTCCCGCTGCTGACCGCCCTCCAGAGCGCCGGCGGCAGCCCGGAGGACACCGGCGCGGACGCCTTCCGCACCGGCCTGGCCGTCCTGCTCGACGGGGTGGCCGCGGGCGTCGGCGCCTGAGCCGAGGGGCCGGGAGGGGAGGCCCGCTACCCCCGCCGGGCGGCGGGGATCGCCAGCAGGGCGCCGAGCACCAGCAGCACGGCGTACCCGGCGGTCTCGTGTCCGTCCGGCACCAGGAAGCGGACGAAGCCGAACAGCCGGAAGCCCCCGAGGTGGTCGGCCAGCAGGCCGGTGCCACCGCCCAGGATCAGGACGAAACCGAGGTAACCGAGCAGGGTCTTCATGCTCCCGAGCCTAGGAATCCGCCGGCCCGCGCCCAACCGACTTTCGGCGCGACCGGCGTTGACCAAAGTCGCGTCCCGCCCTCCCTCCGGACGGAGCAGCCGACACGGCGGTCCGACGGCGGCGCCGGTACGTTCGCCGTGTGCAGCCAAAGCGTGTGCAGTCAGAGCGTGTGCAGCCAGAGCGTGAGCAGCGGGAACCGCAGCGGGGACCGCAGCCGAAACCACCGTCCGTCGCCAGGGTCGCGGCCGTCTCCGCCGTCTCCGCCCTGGTGCTCGCCGCCGGCGCCCCGGCGGCCCTCGCCCAGGACGCCGCCTCCGTCGTCGGCGGCGAGCGGCTCGGCCGCCCGGCCGTCCAGGTCGCGCCGCTGGCCGGGGCCCCCGCCCTGCCGGCCGAACTGACCGGCCGCTCCTGGCTGATCGCCGACGCCGGCACCGGCGAGGTGCTCGCCGCGCGCGACGCCCACCTGCCGATGCCCCCGGCCAGCACCCTCAAGATGCTGTTCGCGGACACCGTGCTGCCCAAGCTCGACCGCTCCACGGAGCACCAGGTCACCCCCGCCGAACTCGCCGACCTCGGCGTCGGCAGCAGCCTGGTCGGCGTCAAGGAGAACCTGCCGTACCGGGTCGAGGACCTCTGGCGGGGCGTCTTCCTCAGCTCCGGCAACGACGCCGTGCACGTCCTGGCCCACATGAACGGCGGCGTCCAGCAGACCGTCCGGGAGATGCAGGCCCGCGCCCAGTCCCTCCAGGCCCGGGACACCAAGGTGGTCTCCCCCGACGGCTACGACATGGACGGCCAGGTCTCCTCCGCGTACGACCTCACCCTGTTCGCCCGCGCCGGGCTGCGCAACGCCGACTTCCGGTCCTACTGCGCCACCCGCACCGCCCGCTTCCCCGGCGGACTCGACAAGACCACCGGCCAGCGCACCGCCTTCGACATCGCCAACACCGACCGGCTGCTCGGCAAGTACCCCGGCCTGATCGGCGTCAAGAACGGCTACACCACCAACGCGGGCGCCACCTTCACCGGAGCCGCCGAACGCGGCGGCCGCACCCTGCTGGTGACCGTGATGCACCCCGAGGCGCAGAGCAAGGTCTACGACGAGGCCGCCGTCCTGCTGGACTGGGGCTTCGCCGCGGCGGGCAAGGTCCAGCCGGTCGGGCAACTCGTCGAGGACCTCGCCGCGCCGAAGGGCTCCACCAAGGACGGCGCCCCGGGCGCGCCCGCCACCCCGGCCGACGGCGCCCCGCAGGCCGCCGCCGACAGCGAGGCCGACCTGCCGCCCTGGTCCCGCACCCCCGTCCTCGGCGGCGACGACTCCGTCCTCGCGCCCGCCCTCTGGACCGGCGCCGCCGTCGCCACCGGTCTCGCCGTCTGGGGCACCGCCCGCGGCTCCGCCCGGCGCCGCGCCG
>NZ_JBHZCN010000123.1:0-26641 GCF_042755465.1 Kitasatospora sp. NPDC059160
GGACCGGGACGGGGTCACCGTGGACCTCCACGGCCCGGACGGCGCAGGGCAGTTGCACACCCGCCGTGGGGGGGGGGGACCCCCCCCCCCGCGGGGGGGCCGGGCGCCCCACCCGCGCCCCCGCCCCTCCGTCACGGGCGTCAGCGGGTGCGGAAGGCCAGCACCACGTTGTGGCCGCCGAAGCCGAACGAGTTGTTCAGCGCGGCGATCCGGCCCTCGGGCAGCGGGGTCGCCTCGGTCACGACCTTCGCGTCCACCTCGTCGTCCAGCTCCTCGACGTTGATGGTCGGCGGGGCGATCCGGTGGTGCAGCGCCAGCACGGTGGCGACGGTCTCGATGCCGCCGGCGCCGCCCAGCAGGTGGCCGGTCATCGACTTGGTGGCGGAGACCAGGATGTGGTCGAGGTCCTCGCCCAGCTCCTTGCGGAGCGCCTTGAGCTCGGCGGTGTCGCCCTGCGGGGTCGAGGTGGCGTGCGCGTTGACGTGCACGATCTCGGCCTTGTCCAGCTCGTTGCGGTCGAACAGGTCGGCCAGCGCGCGGGCCACACCGGCACCGGTCGGCTCGGGCTGGGCGATGTGGTGGGCGTCCGAGGACAGGCCCTGGCCGACGGCCTCGCAGTAGATCCGGGCGTTGCGGGCCTCGGCGTGCTCCAGCGACTCCAGCACGACCACGCCGGCGCCCTCGCCCAGCACGAAGCCGTCCCGGGCCTTGTCGTACGGGCGCGAGGCACGCTCGGGCTCGTCGTTGTTCTTGGACATCGCCATCATGTTGGCGAACGCGGCGATCGGCAGCGGGTGGATGGCCGCCTCGGTGCCGCCGGCCACCACGACGTCGGCGCGGCCGCTGCGGATCATCTCGATCGCGTAGCCGATCGCCTCGGCGCCGGAGGCGCAGGCGGAGACGGGGGTGTGCACACCCGCGCGGGCGCCGACCTCCAGGCCGACGTTGGCCGCCGGGGAGTTGGGCATCAGCATCGGGACGGTGTGCGGGGAGACCTTGCGGGCGCCCTTCTCCCGCAGCACGTCGTACTGGTCGAGCAGGGTGGTCACGCCGCCGATGCCGGAGGCGATCACGGCGCCCAGGCGCTCGGGGGCGAGCTTGGAGGACTCGTCGGTGGCCGGGGTCTCGTAGCCGGCGTCGGCCCAGGCCTCGCGGGCGGCGATCAGCGCGAACTGGGCGGAGCGGTCGAGCTTGCGGGCCAGCGGGCGGGGCAGGATCTCGCCCGGCTCGACCGCGGTGCGTGCGGCGATCCGGACCGGCAGGTCCTGGGCCCACTCCTCGGTCAGCGCCGCCACTCCGGAGCGCCCGGCGATCAGGTTCTCCCAGGTGGTGGCGGCGTCGCCGCCCAGCGGCGTGAAGGCGCCGATACCCGTGACGACCACGGTTCGGTTCTCAGCGGTCACTGGTTTCTCTTCTTTCACGTTTCGTGCGGGGTCGGCGGCGAGCCGAAGAAGGGCCCGGCCGGGCGCCCGGTGGGGCGTCCCGGCCGGCGGGTCGACCTGGCTCTCGGAGCCGGGCCGACGGGTCAGCCGTCCTGGGCGTGCGTCACGCCGGACGGACTGGGCGACTCGTACGAGTCGATCGCTCAGGCGGCGTTGGTGAGGATGTAGTTCACCGCGTCGCCGACGGTCTTCAGGTTCTTGACCTCGTCGTCCGGGATCTTGACGTCGAAGCGCTCCTCGGCGGCCACGACGACCTCGACCATGGACAGCGAGTCGACGTCCAGGTCGTCGGTGAAGGACTTGTCCTCCTGGACGTCCTCGCCCGGGATACCGGCGATCTCGTTGACGATCTCGGCGAGACCTTCCAGGACCTCGTCCTTGGTGTAAGCCATACCGGCTGCTCCTCTTCGGTGTTGAACGTGTCCGACCGTCGGCCGGGCACGGGCTTGTGGATGGGGTGGGGCGAAACGCGCCTAGGGGAGCGTAACGACTGCCGCGGCGTAGACGAGACCCGCCCCGAACCCGATGATCAGCGCGAGGTCGCCGCTGTGGGCCTCGCCGGACTCCAGCATGCGCTCCATCGCCAGCGGGATGGAGGCCGCGGAGGTGTTGCCGGTCTCCGCGATGTCGCGGGCGACCGGCACCGACGCGGGCAGCTTGAGCGCCTTGATCATGGCGTCGGTGATCCGCATGTTGGCCTGGTGCGGGATGAAGGCGCCGAGCTGGTCGGCGGTGATCCCGGCGGCGTCCAGCGCCTGCTGGGCCACCTTGGCCATCTCCCAGACCGCCCAGCGGAACACCGGCTGGCCGTCCATCCGCAGGGCCGGCCACTTGTGGTCCTGCTCCTCGCCCGGGCCGTTGATGGCGTCGGGCTTGGCGAAGGCGGTGTCCCAGGCCTGCGTCTGGCTGATGACGTCGGACTGCGAGCCGTCCGAGCCCCAGATCAGCTTGCCGATGCCCGGCGTGTCGGACGGGCCGACGATCGCGGCACCGGCGCCGTCGCCGAAGATGAAGGCGGTCGAGCGGTCCGACTTGTCGGTCAGGTCGCTGAGCCGCTCGACGCCGATCACCAGCACGTACTCGGCGTTGCCGCCGCGGATCATGCCGTCGGCCAGGCCCAGGCCGTAGCCGAAGCCGGCGCAGGCGGCCGAGATGTCGAAGGCCGGGGCGGTGCCGCAGCCGAGCCGTTCGGCGATCTCGGTGGCGATCGCGGGGGTCTGCTTGAGGTGCGAGACGGTCGCGACGATCACGCCGCCGATCTGCTCGGCGGAGATGCCGGCCTGCGCGACGGCCTTGCCGGCGGCCTGCAGCGACATCTCGGCGACGCTCTCCTCCGGGCCCGCCCAGCGGCGCTCGGCGATCCCGCTCCGGGTGCGGATCCACTCGTCCGAGGAGTCGATCCACTCCAGGACCTCGGAGTTGGGGATGACCCGGACCGGGCGGTAGCCGCCGACCCCGTGGATCCGGGAGTACTGCGCGCCGGTGGCGGGGCGGATCTGGGGCTTGGTCATGCCAGGTCCTCCTGGTCCTGCTGGTCCGGCTGCTCCTGGCCGCTGTGCTCCGCGATGAGCGCACGGGCCTTGTCCAGGTCGGCGGGGGTCTTCAGGGCGAGCGTGGCCACGCCCTTGAGGTTGCGCTTGAGCAGCCCCGTGAGCGTGCCCGCGGGGGACAGCTCGATCACGGCGGTCGCGCCCAGCCGGCCGAGGGTCTCCGTGCAGAGGTCCCAGCGGACCGGGTTGGAGACCTGCGACACCAGGCGGGCCAGCACCTCGGCGCCGGAGTCGACGACCCCGCCGTCCCTGTTGGACACGTAGGTGACCTGCGGGTCGGCCACGGCCAGGCTCGGGGCCAGCGCGGCGAGCCGCTCGACACCGGGGGCCATGTGCTCGGTGTGGAACGCACCGGCCACCTTGAGCGCGATCAGCTTGGCGCCGGCCGGCGGGTCGGCCTTGAGGGCCTCCAGCTGGACCAGCGTGCCGGCCGCGACGATCTGGCCGCCGCCGTTGTTGTTGGCCGCGGTCAGGCCGTGCTCGGCCAGCTTCGCCGCGACGACCTCGGGGTCGCCGCCGAGCACGGCGGTCATGCCGGTCTCGGTGACGGTGGCGGCCTCGGCCATGGCCAGGCCGCGCTCACGGACGAAGGTCAGCGCCTCGGCCGCGCCGAACACGCCGGCGAGGGCGGCGGCGGTGATCTCACCGACGCTGTGGCCGGCGACGGCGCCGGTCAGCTTGCGGGCGACGTCCTCGTCCGGGAACAGCGCGCGAGCGGTCACCAGACCGGCCGCGACCAGCAGCGGCTGGGCGACGGCCGTGTCCTTGATCTCCTCGGCGGAGGCCTCCGTCCCGGCGTGCACCAGGTCGAGCCCGGCGGGCTCCGACCAACGGCGCAGGCGGTCGGCGACACCGTCCAGCTCCAGCCAGGGGCTGAGGAAACCGGGGGACTGGGCACCCTGTCCAGGGGCGACGATTACGAGCACGGTTCAACCCTCTCTCGCCAGGCGCCCGGGGGCGGGTAGGCGACGGTAACGAAGAAAACCATCCGGGATTGTATGGTCCCTACACCCCGGCTCAACCGGGCTCCCCGGCGGCGGTGAGCCGGCCGAGGGCCAGTGCGATCCGCAGGGTGAACGCCGAACGTACGTCGGAGGGGGCGTACCCCGTGACGTCGGTCACACGTCGTAGCCGGTAGCGCACCGTGTTGGGGTGCACGAAGAGCATTCGGGCCGCGCCCTCCAGGGAGGACGCCTGCTCCAGGTAGACGCTCAGCGTCTCCAGCAGGGCGGAGCCGGCCTCGTCCAGCGGTGTGTAGATCTCCTCCACCAACTGGCGGCGGGCGGCTTGGTCCCCGGCGAGCGCCCGTTCGGGCAGCAGGTCGTCGGCGAGCACCGGGCGCGGGGCGTCCGGCCAGGCGGCGCAGGCGCGCAGTCCGGACGCGGCGGCGTGCGCCGAGCGGGTCGCCGAGAGCAGGTCCGGCACGGTCGGGCCGATCACCACCGGGCCCGGCGCGAACTGGCCGATCAGCGCCCGGGCGGCGTGCACCGGCTCCTTCTCGCCGCCGACCACGACCACCAGGCGCTTGCCCAGCACCCCGGTCAGCACGTTCAGCTTGGCGTACCGGGCGGCCCGGCGGATCGCCTCGACCACCAGCTCGCTGTCGCCGTCCGGGGCGCTGCCCATCACCACCCGGACCTGGCTGGGCTGGCCCCAGCCCAGGGCGGCCGCCCGGGACAGCACGCCCTCGTCGGCGTCGCCGGACAGCAGGGAGTTCACCACCAGCGCCTCCAGCCGGGCGTCCCAGGCGCCGCGCGCCTCGGCCGCCTGGGCGTACACCTGGGCGGTGGCGAAGGCGATCTCCCGGGCGTAGACCAGCACGGACTCGCGCATGTCCGCCTCGTCGCCGGGGGCGGCCACCTCCTCGATGGCCTCCTCCATCACCTCGATCGTGGTGCGGATCAGCTCCACGGTCTGGCGCAGCGTGATCGCCCTGGTCAGCTCGCGCGGGGCGGTGCCGAAGACGTCGGTGGAGATCGCCCGGGCGGCCTCCGGGTGGCGGTACCACTCGGTGAAGGCGGCGATGCCCGCCTGGGCGACCAGGCCGATCCAGGAGCGGTGCTCCGGCGGCATCCGCCGGTACCAGCCGAGCTGGTCGTCCATCCGCGAGATCGCGGCGGTGGCCAGCTTCCCCGAGGACTTCTCCAGCCGCTTGAGCGTCGCGGCCCGGCGCTCGGCCCGCTCGGCGGCGTTCCGGCGCTCCTGGGCGGTCAGACGGGGGGCGGGGCGGCCGGGGCGGTCGCGGGCGGTCCGGGGAGCCGGGCTCTTCCCGGTGGGTTCGGCGGGCGGCGTGGGTTCGCTCTTGGAGTTCGCGGAAGCGGCTGGCACAAGGACAAGACTGCCTCACGCGAGTGACTGCTCGTGCACACCCCCCGGTGCGGGGGCACGGTGGTGCCGCTCACGGCCCCGGGGCGCGGGGCGCGTCCGCGCCCCGGCGCGCGCCGTCCGGAGCAGTACGGTGAGGGGCGTGACCGACGACGCCGCCCGCCCCCGCGCCGACCAGCGCCGCACCGCCGAGCGCTACCGCTCCACCCCCGCCGAGGGCATCGAGACCCGACACGCGTTCTCCTTCTCCGGCCACTACGACCCGAAGAACACCCACTTCGGCGCGCTGCTCGCGTGCAACGAGGAACTCCTGGCGCCCGGCGCCGGGTTCGAGGAGCACAAGCACCGGGACACCGAGATCCTCACCTGGGTGCTGGAGGGCGCGCTGGCCCACCGGGACTCGCACGGCCACGGCGGGGTGGTGCGCCCGGGCATGGTCCAGCACCTCAGCGCCGGCTCCGGGGTCACCCACACCGAGCGCAACGTCGGCGGCGCCACCGGGCCGGTGCGCTTCGTCCAGATGTGGCTGCAGCCGGACGAGTTCGACGCCGCCCCCGCGTACGGGCTGCGCAAGGTGGAGCGGGCGGACGGCGGGTTGACGCTGCTGGCCTCCGGCCTGGAACGCGACGCCGGGACGGACGCCCTGCGGCTGCGCCGCCGCGACGCCGCGCTCTGGCTGGCCACCGCCGGCCCCTGGCAGCCGCTGCCCGAACTGCCCGCCGCGCCCTGGCGGTACGCCCACCTGACGGCCGGCTCCCTGGGTTACCGGACCGTGCCCGGGCCCAAGGGCGCCGGGCGGTCGATGGCGCCCGGCGACAGCGTGCGGGTCACCGGCGAGGCCTTCGCCGACCCGGCGGCCGGGGAGACCGGCGCCGAACTCCTGCTCTGGGAGATGCACTCGCCGGTCTCGTACGGCTGAGGTCAGCCCCGCAGTTCGCCGAGGACGGCGTCGGACAGCGGCGGCCAGGCCTCCACGGCCCAGGGGCCGAAGTCCCGGTCGGTGAGCGCGACGCAGGCCGCGCCGGCCCGCGGGTCGACCCAGAGGAAGGTGCCGGACTGGCCGAAGTGGCCGAAGGTCTCGGGGGAGTTGGCGGTGCCGGTCCAGTGCGGGCTCTTGCCGTCGCGGATCTCGAAGCCGAGGCCCCAGTCGTTCGGGCGGCGGTGCCCGTAGCCGGGCAGCACGCCGCTGGTGCCGGGGAAGGCGACCTCGCGGGTGGCCCGCCGGACGGTGGACGGGTCCAGCAGCTTCGGGGACTGCAGCTCGGCGGCGAACCGGGCCAGGTCGGCCACCGTGGACAGGCCGCCGGCGCCGGCCGGGGACTTGCTCGCGGTGTTGATCAGGGTGTCGTGCATGCCCAGCGGCTCGAACACCGCCTCGGCGACGTACCGGTGGAACGCGATCCCGGCGGCCTCGGCCAGGGTGGCCGCCAGCACGTCGAAACCGGCGTTGGAGTAGAGCCGGCGCTTGCCGGGCTCGGAGAACAGCCGGTCCTCGTCGAAGCCGAGGCCCGAGGTGTGGGCGAGCAGGTGGCGGACGGTGGAGCCGGGCGGGCCGGCCGGGTCGTCCAGCTCGAACACGCCCTCCTCCAGGGCGACCAGGGCCGCGTAGGAGGTGAGCAGCTTGGTCACCGAGGCCAGCGGGAAGAGGTGCTGCTGCGGGCCGTGGGCGCCCAGCACCGCGCCGTCCGACCCCCGGACCACCGCGGCGGCGGCGTGGGGCACGGGCCAGTTGTCGATCATCCGCAAGCTCTCCATGCGGTCGACTCTAATGTGCGGTCCGGTCGGGTGGCGGGGGCACCCGGGTGGGTGGCTTGCTTGGAGTGCACTCCAACTCGGTAGCGTCGTCGGCACAGGACAGGGGGAATCGATCATGGCCACACCCGTACGGGCCCGGGCCGGTCTGCGCAGCTGCGCCGAGGTCTTCAACGGCCAGGACAGTGAGCCGGACCGGACCCCGCGGCACACCATCAGCGAGGTCGCCGCCGTCAGTGGGCTGACCGCCCACACGCTCCGCTGGTACGAGCGGATCGGCCTGCTCGACCCGGTCGACCGCGCGGCCGGCGGCCAGCGCCGCTACTGCGACGGCGACCTGCGCCGGCTGGCCTTCCTGGGCCGGCTGCGGCTGACCGGGATGTCGGTGGCGGACATGCTCAGGTACGTCGACATGGCCCGCCGCGGCGACGAGACCTACGTCGAGCGCCGGGAGCTGCTGGAGACCCAGCGCGAGGAGGTCCGGCAGCGGATCGTCGACCTCCAGGCCACCCTGGCCGTCCTCGACCACAAGATCGATCTCTATGCCGGGAGGATCGCCGACAGTGCCGGCGCCCCCGTCCGAAGCCAGCACCACCGAGTAGAGGAAGAGCAGAGCGCATGACTCACCCCGTCCTCCCCACCGCACCCCTCGGCACCGACGGCCCGCTGGTGGGCGTCCAGGGCCTCGGCTGCATGGGCATGAGCGAGTTCTACGGCCCGACCGACTCCGACGAGGCGCGCGCCACCCTGGACGCCGCGCTGGAGGCCGGCGTCACCCTGTTCGACACCGCGGACATGTACGGCCACGGCCGCAACGAGGAGTTCCTCGCCCCGTTCGTCCGCGCCAACCGCGACCGGGTGGTCATCGCCACCAAGTTCGCCATCGACCGCAGCGAGGAGGACCCGAGCCGCCGGGCCATCCGCAACGACCCGGAGTACATCCGCACCGCGGTGGAGGGCTCGCTGCGCCGCCTCGGCGTGGAGACGATCGACCTGTACTACATGCACCGCCGTGACCCGGCCGTGCCGCTGGCCGACTCGGTCGGCGCGATGGCCGAGCTGGTGAAGGCCGGCAAGGTGCGGCGGCTGGGGCTGTCCGAGGTGACCGGGGCCGAGCTGCGCGAGGCGCACGCCGTCCACCCGATCGCCGCGGTGCAGTCCGAGTGGTCGGTGTTCGCCCGGGACGTCGAGCGCTCCGCGGTGCCGGCCGCGGCCGAGCTGGGCGTCGCCTTCGTGCCGTACTCGCCGCTCGGGCGGGGCTTCCTGACCGGCGCCTTCCAGGACGCGGCGACCCTCACGGCGGGCGACTTCCGCCGCAGCAGCCCGCGCTACACCGGGGAGAACGCCGTCGCCAACGGCGAACTGCTCACCCCGCTGCGGGAGATCGCCGCCGCCCACGACGCGACGCTCGCCCAGGTCGCGCTGGCCTGGGTCCAGCAGCGGGCCCAGGTTCACGGGCTGACCGTGGTGCCGATCCCCGGCACCCGCAAGCGCAGCCGGCTCGCCGAGAACACCGGTGCGGTCGCCCTGCGGCTGAGCACGGAGGAGCTGGCGCTGCTGGAGCCGCTGGCCGGCCGGGTGGCGGGCGAGCGCTACGCGGACATGAGCAACACCTCGGTCGGGCGCGAGTAGTCGGGTGGTACAGCCGTGCGGGGCCGGGGGTCGTCGACCTCCCCGGCCCCGCACGGGTTGTGCGGCCTCAGGCCTTGCGGCCCGTCCAGGCGGCCAGCCGGGCGTGCACGTCGGCGTCCTCGGCGACCGGCAGCACCGCGCCGAACGGGACCCCCTCGACCCGGCCCTCGGGCGGCAGGACCAGCTCGGCGACGGCCAGCGCGGTGCGGGCCAGCCCCTCGTCCAGGGCGAAGCCGTTGCCGAGGGCGGTGGCGATGTCCCAGGAGTGGGTCACCGTCTCCATCACGTAGCCGCCGACCACCATCCCGCCGGGCACCTCGCCCCAGGGTGCGGAGGTCGGGCGGCCCAGCTTGGCGTCGTCCGCCCAGGCGGCGGTGGCGCGGGCGGCGGCCCGGGCGAGCGCGGCCGGCCAGCCGTCGTCCGCCGGGTCCTCGATGCCGGGCAGGATGTCCGCGGCCAGGCCGCCCTCGCCCATGTAGGCGAACCGGTGGATGCCGCCGACCACGTGGTTCAGCAGCTGACGCAGCGTGTACTCGTCGCACGGGGTGGGCCGGTCGAGGTCGGCGGGGGTGACGGCGGCGACCAGCTGCGCCAACTGGCCGAGGGCGGCGAGGTACTGGGGGCGGGCGTCCTGGACGGCGTTCATCTTCGGTCAACTCCTGGGTGCGGTGCGGTCCTTGCTCGGGGCGGCCCTCTGCCGGGGGCGGCCCCTGCCCGGACCGTTCGGTCGGGCTCGGAACGCAATCTCCCAGTAAAACCTGACAAGTGCCGTCAGGATTCTTGGGATCCTGGAGCCATGAAGGCCGACCGCCTGCTCTCGATCCTGCTGCTGCTCCAGACCCGGGGCCGGGTGCCCGCCACCGAACTGGCCGAACGGCTGGAGGTGTCCGTCCGCACCATCTACCGGGACGTCGAGTCGCTCTCCGCCGCCGGGGTGCCGGTGTTCACCGAACGCGGCCGGCACGGCGGCATCAACCTGCTGCCCGGCTACCGCACCGACGTCACCGGGCTGACCGCCGACGAGGCGCGGGCCCTGTTCGTGCTCTCCGCCCAGGGCGCCCACAGCGACCTCGGGCTGGACGGTGCGCTCGGCTCGGCGCTGCGCAAGGTGATGGCCGCGCTGCCCGCCCCGCACCGCCCGGCCGCCGAGCGGGTCAGCGAGCGGATCCTGGTCGACCCGGCACGCTGGATGCAGAACCCGCAGGCGGGCGCCGGCAGTCCGCCGGACCTGGGCGAGCTGCAGTACGCGGTCTTCGCCGACCGGCGGCTGCGGCTGCGCTACCGGCACAGCGGGGCGCCCGCGCCGGTGGAGTACACCGTCGACCCGTACGGCCTGGTGAACAAGGCCGCGGTCTGGTACCTGGTGGCCGATCTGCACGGCGAGCCGCGGCTGTTCCGGGCCGACCGGGTGCTGGCCGCCGAGACCGCCGAGGAGGCGGTGCGCCGCCGGGCCGGGGTGGCGCTCGGCGAGGTGTGGGCGGCGCTGCGCGAGCAGGTGGAGCGGCTGCCCGTGGACGTGCCGGTACCGGTGCGGGTGCGGCGCGGGCGGCTGGACATGTTCCTGCGCATCCACGGCGGCCGGGTCACGGCCCTGCCGCCGGAGACGGACAGCGGAGTGGCCGAGGAGTGGGTCGAGCTGGCGATGGCCTTCCCGTCCGCGGCGGCCGTCCGCTCGCTGCTGGCCTTCGGCGCCGAGGTCGAGGTGCTGGGCCCGCCGGCCGCCCGGCGCGAGCTGGCGCGGGCGGCGGCGGAGGCCCTGCGGCTGTACCAGGAGCAGTGACGCCCCAACAGGGCCTAGGAGTTGGACTGGGGCCGGACGACGTCGCGGTAGTCGCCGAGCGAGATCGCCGCGAAGTTGTGCAGGCTGTCGGTGCCGTCGGTGAAGTAGCCGTTGTGGCCGGCCGCGCGGGCGGAGGAGATCTGCTCGGCACCGAAGCCGCCGCCGGTCGGGTCGGCGCCGTGGCCGAGCTTGCCGACCTCCAGGAACGGGACGTTGCCGATCCAGTCGCTGGGGTTGCGGGTGGCCCACACGTGGACGCCGCTGCCCAGCTCGTCGGCCGACTGCACGCCCATGCCCGGGCTGCCGAACACCATCATGTCGGTGATGCCGGAGGTGTCGGACGGCGAGGCGGCCGCCCGCGGGATCTTCGGGGCGGCGGTGCCGCACACCACCGAGCCGTACGAGTGGCAGAGCAGCGCCGGGGGCGCGTCCGGGCGGGTGGTCTCCCGCAGGCCCGCCAGCAGTCGTTCCAGCCGGGGCGCGGCGACGTCGGCGAGCCGGGAGGTGGCCGCGTCCGGGCCGAGGCCCGAGGGGGTGACGTACCCCGTCCAGGCGATCACGGCGGTGCGGGTGCCCGGGGCCTGGCGCTGCTCCTCAGAGTACAGGGCGCGGGCCATGCCGGCCGGGGAGCGCAGCGGCTCGGCCGCCTGGTCGAAGTGGCCGAGGTCGGCGTCGGAGCCGGGGACGATGACGGAGACGTGCTCGGCGTCGGCGAGGTCGCCCCAGACCTCGGTGACCAGGCCGCGGCCGCGCGGGTCGAAGGCGAGGACCTGCCGGTCGGGGGTGAGCAGGTGGTCGACGTCGTTGGCGCGGGAGACGGCCAGGGCGCGGGTGTCGGCGTCCAGCTTCTTGTCGGCCGCGCGGGCCCGGGCGGCGTCGCGCTCGTTCGCCAGGGCGATCCGGTTGGCGCGGTAGCGCAGGTCCAGCGGGGCGCCGTCGTAGTTGCCGACGACCAGCGGGTAGTCCTTGATCAGCCGGTCCAGCTCGGTGGGGGCGAGCGAGGCGAAGAAGGCGGCGGCGTCGGCCGGGCTGGTGGTGGCCGGGTCGGGCAGGACGCGGCCGAAGGAGTGGTCCTGGATCCAGGCGGCGCTGCCGGCCGGAGGCGTGGAGATCGCCAGCTGCTCCGAGGAGACCGCGGCGGCGGCTGCCGAGGCACCCGCGTCGGCGAGCACGGCACAACCCGCGAACGCCCCGATCAGTACCCGCTTCCAGCGTCGACGGTTGCGCACCGCACCAACTCCCTTGGGGCCCGTCACCGTTTCTCGGGCGGTGCCCGGAGGGTGCGAAATGGACTTGCTGACTTCCCTGGGAAAGCGTAGAGGTCACAGGAGGGTGACGGACACGCCCAAACTGTGGGATGGATCACATGAACCGGGAGTGTCCTCCCGACGTCCTTGTGTGGCCGTTCCGGCGGTGCTAAGCGGAGTGGCGGGCGTCATGTTCGGAGACCACCCGCTTGGGGGCCGTCCGCCGCCAGGCCTCGGTGACCACGTCGCGCAGCTCCTCCGGGTCGACCAGGTCCAGTCGGACGCTCACCCAGCCGTGGCGTCCGACGTAGCGCGCGAAGGAGAACACCTCGGGCTCGGCGGCGATCAGTTCGGCCTGGTCCTCGCGGGTGGCCTTGACGGTGACGCTGTCGCCGTCGGGGTCGCCCATCGCGAAGACCTTGCCGCGCACCCGCAGGGTCTGGATGCCCCAGGTCGGTTCCTGGACGGCCTCCGGCAGGGCCAGGGCCATCGCGCGGAACTCGTCGAACGTCACCATGGCGGCAGGGTAGAGCAGGGCCCCGCTGCGCGCCCCCGCACCCCCGGGTGGGCGCGGGGGCGCGGGGCGCGGGCGGCGCTCAGCCGAGCGAGGCCCAGTTGTCGCAGGTCCGGTCGCCGTCGACCAGCCGGTCCGGGTGCCCGCTGCCGTCGGCGACCGAGATCCGGCGGTAGCTCTGGCCGCAGAAGACCCAGAACTCGCTGCTGCCGCTGACCCGTTGGCGGTCCGGGACGGGCAGGAAGCAGTCCCGGCCGTCGGCCCCGGTGACCACCGAGGGGTACCAACGGCCCACCGACATGTCGGGGTTGCGGGTCCAGGTCTCCGTCCACGGGTCGAAGACCAGCGAGAGCTTGGCGCCGGTGCCGCCGTTGCCGCCCAGGTTGCCGCCGAAGACGCCGAGCATGCCGTTGGGCAGGAAGGAGTGCCCGGAGCAGAAGAACGGCACCGGGCGGGGCTCGTCCAGGCCGTCCGGCATGTCCGGGACCGGCGGGTCGACCCGCCGGAAGGCGTCCTTGCCGGTGCCCTTGGCCGGGTCCCAGAGGAAGGCCCGGCCGGCGTTCTCCTTGCCGATGGTCTGGGTGGGGGCGGGTTCCTTCTCGGGGTTGGTCTCGATCCGTTCGAAGGAGAACAGCAGGACCTTGCCGGTGGGCAGCAGGGCGACGTGGTCGCCGAAGTCGGGGGAGGGGAAGTACTCCTTGAAGGCGCCGAAGGTCTCCGGCGCGAAGGCCTTGTTGAGCTGGGCCTGGGAGGCGGTCAGGGCGTTGTACCGGTTGGTGCGGGTGGTCTGCGGGTGGTCTGCGGGTAGTCGCCGACGCCGCGGACGGCCGCGCGCATCCGGGCGTGCTCCTCGGCGTGCTCCCGGCCGAGGGCGGCGACCTCGTCCTGCCGCACCTCCTCGGCGACCCGGCGGGAGTCGACGTGCGGGGCGAGGTCGTCCCCGCCGTGGGCGAGTGCCGGGGCGGCGGCGCTCAACAGGCTTCCGGTGGTGACCGCGAGGACCACGGCGGCGGCCGGCAGCCGGTGGCGGCCCGGGGGCCGGGACCGCGGGCGGGACGGGGACGGGGGCATGGATCTCCTCGGGGAGGGAGGGGTGTTCGGGGAGGGGGCGAATGCGGACGGACGGGCCGTGGGCGGGCGCGGTCCGGCGATGGTTGCCGACCGTCACAGAACATCACAGTGCGTGGTGGCGCGCATGTGCCGTGCCTCCCTTGGAGCGGTGCCCCTTCCGGGGATGCGCTGGAACGGCCGAAGGGGCGCGCACCGTTCGGTTGCGCGCCCCTTCGGAGCGGTGATCGCCGGCGTGGTCGCCGGGGTGTCACACCATGCCCAGCGCGTACGCGGCGAACAGCGCCGCCGCCGCGCCCGCCAGCGCCTTGCCGGCCCGGGAGAAGGCCGTCCACGGCCCGTCGAAGCGCCGGGTGAACCACCCGATCGTCACCAGGGCGGCCCCGAACAGCGGCAGCAGGGCCAGCCGGGCGGCCACCCAGCCGAGCGAGTCCGGCGCGGTGGTCAGCCCCGGCAGGGCGCCCAGGCCGGCTGCGCCGGGCACCGCCACCGCGAGCATCGCGCTCTGGTGCCAGCAGAAGATCGTCATCGCCGACAGGTTGACCGCCACCACCGGCAGCCACAGCAGCGGACGGCGGGTCAGCAGCCGGCCCAGCCGCTCCCGCAGCAGTACCGCCGCGCCGCACTGCACCGCGGCCAGGGCCAGCACCAGCAGGGACGGCGGGTGCGAGTTGGTCCGCTCGACGCCCGGCACCCCGACCATGCTCGCCGGGTAGTGGAACGCCACCAGCAGGACCGCGAACAGCGCCGCGCCGCCGAACAGCAGCACCCGGGCGGCCGACCGGCCGAGCCGGCCCTGCGCCCACAGCACGCCCAGCTGGTAGCCGAACATCCAGCCCGGCAGCAGGTTCAGCAGCCCCAGCCAGGACGGCACCGCCTCGGCCCACGGCCCGTACCGCAGCAGGTCGACCAGCGCGACCGAGGCCACCAGCAGGCCCGCCGACCACGGGCCGAGCCGCCGCCCGAAGGCCACGCAGAGCGGGGTGAGCGCGGTCAGCGCCAGGTACACCCCGATGTACCAGAGCGGCTGCACCACCAGGGTGGCGCCGGTGCGCAGGGTGTCCGCGGGCACCCCGAGCCGGGGCAGCAGCGGGATCAGCAGCGCCCACACCGCCGTCACCCCCAGCACCGGCCGCAGCAGCCGGACCGTCCGGGCCCGCAGCCAACTCCCGTACGTCAGCCCCTTCTCCCGGGCCCGCTCCAGCGAGCGGACCGAGGAGTGGCCGCCGACCAGGAAGAACACCCCGAGCATCTGGAGCACCCAGCTGGCCGGGGCGAGGCCGCCCAGGGCGGAGAGCGGGCTGGCGTTGTGCAGGGCGCCGTCGGCGGAGAGGGTCAGGCCGCCGAGCATCCAGTGGCCGATCGGGACGGAGAGCAGGGCGAGGGCGCGCAGGCCGTCCAGGGCGCGGTCGCGGCTCGCGGGGGTCTTCGCGTCGACCTTCGCGGCGGCGCGGCGCAGGGCGGCGACGGGGTGGGGCAGGGTGCTGGTGGGGCGGGCCATGGTGGTGCTCCTTCCTTGGCGGGGGGTGGGGCTCAGCGGCCCTGGGCGATGGCGGCGTAGGCGGCGAGGGAGGCGGTGCCGGGGGTGAAGTAGCCGGTGTGGCCGTGGGATCCGGTGGACGGCAGCGGGCGGGCGCCGAAGCCGGGGTCGGTCGGGTCGGCGCCGTGGCCGAGGCCGAGGAACCGGACGTTGGGCACGTCGCCGATCCAGTCCGAGTCGTTGCGGGCGGTGGCCCAGAGCGGCACCGCGGGGTCGAGGTCGGCGGCCGAGTCCACGCCCATGCCGGGCGAGCCGAGCACCACCAGGCCGGAGGCCCGGGCGGGGGTCGGGCGGGCCAGGCCGCAGACCACCGAGCCGTAGCTGTGGCAGAACACCGTGGGCGGGGCCTGCGGGGTCGTGCTGGCGGCGAGTCCGTCCAGGAACCGGTCGAGGCGGTCGGCGCCGGCCCGGGCGAGGTCCTCGGTGGCGGCGTCGACGCCGACGCCGACCGGGGTGGTGTAGCCGGCCCAGGCGATCACGGCGGTCCGCCCGTCGGTGGCCCGGTACAGGGCGCGGGCCATGCCGACGGGGGTGCCGTACGGCTCGGTGGCGCGGTCGAAGGTGAGCAGGTCGATGTCGGAGCCGGGGACGATCACGGCGGTGCGGGGGGCGGTGGTGAGGTCGCCGAACACCTCGGCGACCTGGCCGCGGCCGCGCGGGTCGAAGGCGAGGACCTGCCGGCCGCCGTCCAGCAGGGTGCGGTAGCGCTCGGCGCGGGTGCGGGCGGCCTGCTGGTCCTGCGGGGTGAGGGCCGGGTCGGTGGTCCGGGCGAGTTCCCGGTCGCGTTCGGCGGTGAGGGCCAGGGTGTTGGCCCGGTACCGGAGCGGGACCGGGGCGCCGTCCAGGTTGCCGACCACCAGGGGGTGTCGGGCGGCCAGGGCCTGCTGCTGGGCGGGCGTCAACCCGGCGAAGAAGGCGGCGACTTGGGCGGGGGTGCTGGTGGCCGGGTCGGGGAGGCGCAGGCCGAGTGCGGTGTCGGCGGTCCAGGCGGCGCTGCCGGGCGGCGGGCCGGTGACGGCGGCCTGGGTGTCGGCGGCCCAGCCACCCGCGCCGAGCACAGCCGCCAGCGCCAGCGCGGTGGCGGCGAGCGCCCGCTTGGTACGGAGCTTGCGCATGTCCCTGTTCTCCCTCGTCCGTTCGGCAGCCGGCTTCGGCTTTCGACGAGGAGGAAGGTAGGAAGACGACGGCCCCGCGGACGTCACACCGCGGGGCCAACTACCCGGTGCTACCGGGGTATGAGGGGGACAACCCCCCTTACTCGCCGGGGGTCACCAGGCCTGACTCGTAGGCCAGCACCACGGCCTGGGCGCGGTCGCGCAGGTCGAGCTTGCCGAGGATGCGCCCGATGTGGGTCTTGACGGTCTGTTCGGCGAGCACCAGCTGGGCGGCGATCTCCTGGTTGGACAGGCCGCGGGCGATCAGCCCCAGCACCTCGGTCTCCCGGGGGGTCAGGCCGTTGAGCCGCAGTTTGGGGTCGCGGCGCCTGGCGGGCTTGGTGCGGGCGAAGTCGGCGATCAGCCGCCGGGTGACGGAGGGGGCGAGCAGGGCCTCGCCGGCCGCGACCACCCGGACCGCGGCGATCAGGTCGGCCGGCGGGGCGTCCTTGAGCAGGAAGCCGCTGGCCCCGGCGCGCAGCGCCTCGTACACGTAGTCGTCCACGTCGAAGGTGGTCAGCATCAGCACCTTGGGCCGGTGGGCGCCGGGGACGTCGGGGTCGAGCAGTCGCCGGGCGGCCTCCAGGCCGTCCATGACGGGCATCCGGACGTCCATCAGGACCACGTCCGGGTGGGTGCGGCCGGTGACCTCCAGGGCCTGGGCGCCGTCCGCCGCGTCCCCCACCACGTCGATGTCGCTCTGCGCGTTGAGCAGGGCGGCGAAGCCGGCCCGCACCATGGCCTGGTCGTCGACGATGATCACGCGGATGGTCATGCGGGTGTCTCCTGGGGTGGGTCGAGCGGCAGGACGGCGGCCACCTTGAAGCCGCCGTCGGGCAGCGGGCCGGTGTCCAGCCTGCCATCGACCAGCCGGACGCGTTCACGCATGCCGACCAGGCCGTGCCCGGTGCCCTCGACCGAGGCCTCCAGCGACTCGGTGTGCTGGGACGGGGGCGCGTTGACCACGGTGAGCCGCAGTTCCGGGCCGTCCGCCGACAGCGACACCCAGGTCCGGGCGCCGGGGGCGTGCCGGACCACGTTGGCCAGCGCCTCCTGGACGATCCGGTAGACGGAGAGGCCGACGGCCTGCGGCACCAGCTCGGCCAGCCCCTCGTCCACGGCCAGTTCGGCGGGCACCCCGGCCCGCCCCACCGTCTCGACCAGCTGGGTGAGTTGGGCCACGCCCGGCTGCGGGGCCTTCTCCCCGGAGGCGTCCTCGCTGCGCAGCACCCCGAGCAGCCGGCGCATCTCGGCCAGCGACTCGCGCGCGGTGCCGGCGATCGCGGTGAACTCCTCGGCGGCGTCGTCCGGGACGCCCTGGATCCGGTACGGCGCGCTGGCGGCCTGCACCGCGATCACCGACATGTGGTGGGCCACCACGTCGTGCAACTCCCGGGCGATCCGGGCGCGTTCCTCCAGCAGGGTGCGCCGCTCGCGCTCCACCTCGCTGATCTGCTCCTGCTCGGTGAGCAGCCGGCGGGCGACCGCGCGGTCCTGCACGGCCCAGCCGAGCAGCAGGACGGCTCCGCTGAGCGCGATCAGCAGCACGGTGGTGCCGTCGCCGGCCCGGGGCAGTCCGAGGGTGGTGGTGAGGACGGTGAGCAGGAAGGTGGCGATCCAGACCGAGACCACGGTGGCCCGGCGCTCGCGCAGCCCGAGGGCGAGCAGCAGGAAGAGGTACGCGATGATCATCGGTGCCGTCCACGGCCAACTGCCCATCAGCTGGTGGTGGCGGGCGGTGATGGCGGCGGTGAGGACCAGGGTGGGGGCGCTGATCCACCAGGCGGCCAGCGGGCGGGTGATGGCGAGGAACAGCGGGGTGGTCTGGGCGACGGTGAGTGCGGCGGCGACCGGCAGCACCAGGCCGTAGAAGCCGACCAGGGTGGCGATCCCGGAGGGGATCAGCGAGGCCTGGAGGATGATCGCGACGGCGAACGGGATCCTGCGCACCCAGCGTCGGCGGGAGTTCCCGAGCAGCGGGGTCTCGTTCTCGCTGGGGATGGTCAGGTTCTGCCGCAGGGTGCGCAGTTGTCGGGCGGCGAACCTGCGGGCGTCGGCGGCGGTGAGCGTCTTCATCGCGGGCCAGCCTAGGAGCACGGGCCCGGGTCGCGCGTCGGACTGGAGCGCGAACCTCCGGGTACCACCCGGGTACGGGGTGGTACCCGGGTACTACGGGCGGGCGTTACGGGCGGTCGCGCCAGTGGCCGGCCAGGGCGGGGCCGAGCTGGTCGAAGTAGCGCTCGATCACCACGACCATGCCCTCGGGGCCGGCCGGTTCCTGCTCGGCGGTCCAGGAGAGGTGGGCGGCGCGCAGCAGGCTGCCGAAGACGGCGGCGAGCACGACCGGGCGCAGGTCCTCGGCGGGGTCGAGTCCTTCGCGTTCGGCGAGCACCTGGACCACCAGCCGCTCCTGCTCGGTGACCCGGCGCAGGTGGGCGGCGAGCAGGGCGGGGGTGTCCTCGATGATGCGCAGCAGTTCGAGGGCGCTGCCGATGGAGTTGGGGCCGGAGGCCCGGGCGTTCCCGAGGTCGCGCCAGGCCTGGACGATCGAGGCGCGCAGGGCCTGGAGCGGGGTCTCCTCGGCGGGCCGGTGGTGCAGGCAGTGGATGAAGTAGTCCTCGGCGTCGGCCATCACGGCGAGGGCGACCTCGTCCTTGTTGGCGAAGTAGCGGAAGAAGGTGCGCTGGGAGACGTCGACGGCGGAGGCGATCTCGTCGACGGTGGTCCTGGCGAAGCCCTGGCCGAGGAAGAGCGCGTGGGCGGCCTGCACCAGGGCGTCCCGGGTCTGCTGCTTCTTGCGCTCGCGCAGGCCGGGGGCCCGGCCGAGGCCCTCCGGGGTGCCGACGGGGCGGGGGGTGCGAGCGGCCATGGCGGGGGCCTTCCGGGGCGCGGGTGTGGCGGGTGGGAGCACAACCTTAGCCGCCTGACAAATGGCAGTTCCGGCCACAAGTCACTGTTTGCCGAATGTCAGTCGCTGACATAATCTGCCCGGAGTGGCGCTCGTCGGCCGGGCACTCGTGGGGACGGGTGGGTCGTCGCAGCGCCACCACCACGTGCCGGTCTCTGTCACGCCCCCGGAGGGCCCAGATGAGTCAGTCCGTCGTCAAGAACTCCGAGGCGGACGCGGCGCCGCCGTCGAAGCCGCCGGCCGGGGGAGGGCTCAAGGGGCACCCCTGGCTGACCCTGCTGACCGTCGCGGTCGGCGTGATGATGGTCGCCCTGGACGGCACGATCGTCGCGATCGCCAACCCGGTGATCCAGGAGAAGCTCAAGGCCGCGCCCTCCGAGATCCAGTGGGTCACCAGCGGCTACCTGCTGGCGCTCGCGGTCTTCCTGATCACCGCCGGCAAGATCGGCGACCGCTTCGGCCACAAGAGCACCTTCCTGGTCGGCGCGGTCGGCTTCGCCGCCACCTCGGCCGCGATCGGCTTCGCGGGCAACATCCAGACCGTGATCGCCTTCCGCGTCCTCCAGGGCCTGTTCGGCGCGCTGCTCCAGCCCGCCGCGCTCGGCCTGCTGCGCGGGGCCTTCCCGGCCGACAAGCTCAACATGGCGATCGGCATCTGGGGCGGGGTGATCGGCGCGTCCACCGCGGCCGGCCCGATCGTCGGCGGCCTGCTGGTCGAGCACGTCAACTGGGAGTCGGTGTTCTTCATCAACATCCCGGTCGGCCTGGCCGCGGTGGCCCTCGGCCTGTGGATCCTCAAGGACGTCCGGGCCGAGAACGCCGCGAAGTCCTTCGACCTGCCGGGCATCGGGCTGCTCTCGGTCGGGATGTTCGCGCTGGTCTTCGGGATCATCAAGGCCCCCGAGTGGGGCTGGGGCGACGCCCGGACGCTGCTGTTCCTGGGCGGCGCGGTGCTGCTGATGGTGCTCTTCGCGCTCTGGCAGGGCCGGGCGAAGGAGCCGCTGATCCCGCTGAGCCTGTTCCGCTCGGTGCCGCTGTCGGCGGGCGTGCTGCTGATGGTGCTGATGGCCTTCGCGTTCTTCGGCGCGATCTTCTTCGTGACCTTCTACCTCCAGAACGTGCACGGGATGAAGCCGGTCGACGCCGGCGTCCACCTGCTGCCGATGACCGGCATGATGATCGTCGGCGCGCCGCTGGCGGGCCTCGCGATCGGCAAGCTCGGCCCGCGGATCCCGATCATGGTCGGGATGCTGCTCACCACCGGGGCGATGGTCGGCATGTCCACCCTGGACACCGGCTCCGGCACCGGCGTGATGTCGCTCTGGTTCGTCCTGATGGGCCTCGGCATCAGCCCGGTCATCGTCGGCGCCACCGAGGTCATCGTCGGCAACGCCCCGCTGGAGCTGTCCGGCGTGGCCGGCGGCCTCCAGCAGGCCGCGATGCAGGTCGGCGGCAGCCTGGGCACCGCCGTGCTGGGCGCCCTGATGGCCGCCAAGGTCGGCGACGTGCTGCCCGGCAACTGGGCCAAGGCCGGCCTGCCGCCGGTCGAGGACCCGCAGGCGGCCGCGGGCCTCAAGCAGGCCGCCCAGCTGGGCATCGCCCCGCCGGCCCCGCCCGGTACCCCGCAGCAGGCGGTGGACCTGATGGCCGGCGCCGTGCACCAGTCCTTCGTCAGCGGAATGTCGCTGGCCTTCATGGTGGCCGCGGTGGTGGCGTTCGGCGCCGCCCTGCTGGCCCTGCTGACCCGCCGCGGCGAGACCGACGCGGGCCCGGCCGTGCACATCTGAGCCGGCCGGCGGACGGCCCCGGACTCCGTGGGGGAGACCGGGGCCGTCGTGCTGCCCGGGGTGCCGCTCAGACCCGGGTGAGGGCCACCAGCGGGATCGTCCGGGCGGCCTCGCGGTACTCGGCGAACTGCGGCTGGGCGGCCGACTGGCGGGCCCAGAGCGCGTCGTGCTCGGCCGGGTCGACCGCGGCCGCCACGGCCGGGTAGCGCTCGGTGCCGAGCTCGACGGTGACCTCCGGGTGGGCGACCAGGTTGCGGTACCAGACCGGGTCGGTGTCGCTGCCGCCGTTGGAGGCGAAGACCACCAGCCGCTCGCCGTCCGGCAGGTGGACCAGCGGGGTGGTGCGCGGCTCGCCGCTGCGGGCGCCGACCACGGTGAGCAGCAGCAGCGGCATCCCGGCGAGGTCGCCGCCCACCACCCCCGCGCCGGCCCGGAACTCGGCGATCACCTTGCGGTTGAACTCTCCCACGCCGTCGGCGGGTTCGGGGTGGTGGTGCGTGCTCCGGTTCGTCATGGCGTCGAGCGTAGGACCTGACCCGGGTGTCCGGGGCGGGAACGCCGAAGGGCCGGACCCCGTACGGGAGTCCGGCCCCTCTCAGGCGCTAGCGGGTGATCAGGCGTCGCCGCCGGCGGCACCCGGGTCGGCCGCGGTCACGTCCAGCAGCTGGTAGCGGTCGATCGCGTCCTTCAGCGCCGAGCGGTCGATCTTGCCCTGCTTGGCGAGCTCGGTGAGCACGCCCAGGACGACCGACTGCGCGTCGATGTGGAAGAAGCGACGGGCCGCACCGCGGGTGTCGGCGAAGCCGAAGCCGTCGGCGCCCAGCGACTGGTACTGGCCCGGCACCCAGCGGGCGATCTGGTCCGGAACGGCGCGCATCCAGTCGGACACGGCGACGACCGGGCCCTCGGCGCCCTGGAGCTTCTGGGTGACGTACGGCACCCGCTGCTGCTCCTCGGGGTGCAGCAGGTTGAACTCCTCGGCCTCCACCGCGTCGCGGCGCAGCTCGTTCCAGGAGGTCGCGGACCAGACGTCGGCCTTGACGTTCCACTCCTCGGCGAGGATGCGCTGGGCCTCCAGGGCCCACGGCACGGCCACGCCGGAGGCGAGGATCTGGGCCGGGATCTGGCCGGCGGTGGCCGGCGCGTACCGGTGCAGACCCTTGAGGATGCCCTCGACGTCCACGTTCTCGGGCTCGGCCGGCATCTTGATCGGCTCGTTGTAGACGGTCATGTAGTAGAACACGTCCTCGCCGTGCGGGTGCTCGGCGCTGGAGCCGTACATCCGCCGCAGACCGTCCTGGACGATGTGCGCGATCTCGAAGCCGTACGCCGGGTCGTACGCGACGACGCCGGGGTTGGTCGAGGCCAGCAGGTGCGAGTGGCCGTCGGCGTGCTGCAGGCCCTCACCGGTCAGCGTGGTGCGGCCGGCGGTGGCGCCGATCACGAAGCCGCGGGCCAGCTGGTCGGCCATCTGCCAGAACTGGTCGCCGGTGCGCTGGAACCCGAACATCGAGTAGAAGACGTACACCGGGATCAGCGGCTCGCCGTGGGTCGCGTAGGACGAACCGGCGGCGATCAGCGAGGCGGTGCAGCCGGCCTCGGAGATGCCGTCGTGCAGCATCTGGCCGGTCGGCGACTCCTTGTAGGCCAGCAGCAGGTCGCGGTCGACCGACTCGTAGGTCTGGCCCAGCGGGTTGTAGATCTTCGCCGACGGGAACAGCGAGTCCATGCCGAAGGTGCGGTACTCGTCCGGCGCGATCGGCACGAAGCGGTTGCCGATGCCCTTGTCCCGCATGAGGTCCTTGAGCACCCGGACGAACGCCATGGTGGTGGCGATGGTCTGGTTGCCGGAGCCCTTCTTGACCGCCTTGTACGCGTCGTCGCCGGGCAGTTCCAGCTTGCGCGGGCGCACCTTGCGGGTCGGCACGTAGCCGCCCAGCTCGCTGCGGCGGTCGTGCATGTACTGGATCTCTTCCGAGTCGCGGCCCGGGTGGTAGTAGGGCGGGTAGCCCTCGTCCAGCTGCTTGTCGGTGATCGGCAGGTGCAGCCGGTCGCGGAAGCGCTTGAGGTCCTCGACCGTCAGCTTCTTCATCTGGTGGGTGGCGTTGCGGCCCTCGAAGTTGGGGCCCAGCGTCCAGCCCTTGACCGTCTGGGCCAGGATGACCGTCGGCTGGCCCTGGTGCTCGCGGGCGGCCTTGAACGCCGCGTAGATCTTCTTGTGGTCGTGGCCGCCGCGACCCAGGTGCTGGATCTGCTGGTCGGTCATGTTCTCGACCATGGCGCGCAGGCGCAGGTCGCCGCCGAAGAAGTGGTCGCGGATGTACTGGCCGGTCTCGGTGGCGTAGGTCTGGAACTGGCCGTCCACCGTGGTGTTCAGCTTGTTGACCAGGACGCCGTCGCGGTCCTGCGCGAGCAGCGGGTCCCAGCTGCGGTCCCAGACCAGCTTGATCACGTTCCAGCCGGCGCCCCGGAACTGGGACTCCAGCTCCTGGATGATCTTGCCGTTGCCGCGGACCGGGCCGTCCAGGCGCTGCAGGTTGCAGTTGACCACGAAGGTCAGGTTGTCCAGGCCCTCACGGGCGGCCAGCGAGAGCTGGCCGAGCGACTCGGGCTCGTCCATCTCGCCGTCGCCGAGGAAGGCGTAGACCTGCGAGTCCGAGGTGTCCTTGATGCCCCGGTGCTCCAGGTAGCGGTTCATCCGCGCCTGGTAGATCGCACCGAGCGGGCCGAGGCCCATCGAGACGGTCGGGAACTCCCAGAAGTCCGGCATCAGCCGCGGGTGCGGGTAGCTGGACAGGCCGTACGGGGCCTTCGACTTCTCCTGGCGGAACGCGTCGAGCTGCTGCTCGGTGAGTCGGTCCAGCAGGAAGGCGCGGGCGTAGATGCCGGGGGAGGCGTGGCCCTGGAAGAAGATCTGGTCGCCCGACTCGCCCTCGGCGTCCTTGCCGCGGAAGAAGTAGTTGAAGCCGACGTCGTACAGCGACGCGGAGGAGGCGAAGGTGGCGATGTGCCCACCGACGCCGATGCCCGGGCGCTGCGCCCGGGAGACCATGACGGCCGCGTTCCAGCGGGTCGCGTTGAGGATCTTGCGCTCGATCTCCTCGTTGCCGGGGAAGAACGGCTCGTCCTTGGTCGCGATGGTGTTCACGTAGTCCGTGCTGCGCATCTCGGGCACGGCGACACGCTTCTCGCGGGCGCGCTCGATCAGCCGCAGCATCAGGTAACGGGCACGCTCACGCCCCCGCTCGTCGATGGCCGCATCGAGCGACTCCAGCCATTCCGCGGTCTCCTCGGGATCGAAGTCCGGGACCTGACTCGGAAGGCCGCCAATGATGATCGGGTTGCGATCGGATCCGGAAGCCACGCTGTTCCTTCACTGTCGGTCGAAACTGAGGTGTGTCGCGCCGCCTCCATCGTGCTACCGCGCTCGGAGATCCGTCATCTCTACCGATCGGTAACCGTTCCGCCTGGTGGACGGAACGGTCTGGTGGTGCGCGTCGCGGGCTTCTTCGTCCGCTCCGCACACCCCCGGGTGTTACGAAAAGAGGTGGTCCGACCTGGTGTCCCGTCCGCCCGATGGCGGGCGGCCGGGGTGAGGGCCAACAGGAGACTCTACGCCCGCGCACGCGCGGACCCCGAATGCCGTTCGCATCTCGGGCACGCGTACGGCCTGTGGGCCGGGACCACCCGAAGCATCCTTGTCCCACGCAGAGAAGGGCAAATCGGTGTGATTCCCGACACCTCGCCCGGCGTGTCCCGCTGCGACACGTCAACCTTTGGGGGGGATCGGCGGTCGGGTACTTGCGCGAACCGCCGCGCCCGTGTGGACTACGGCCACAGCCTCGGCATGGATGCCGGGCCGAATACTGGAGGTTATTCCCGTGAGCGCGACCGCGGACCCCGCGGACAAGTCCAACCCGGCGACCCGTCTCGGCTTCGAAGAAGGCCAGATCGTCCAGGAGCTGGGGTACGACGAAGACACTGACCAGGATCTCCGTGAGGGCATCGAGGAGATCACCGGGACGGAGCTCGTCGACGAGGACTACGACGACGTCGCGGACGCCGTCCTGCTGTGGCACCGCGACGAGGACGGGGATCTCACCGACTCCCTCGTGGACGCCCTGGAGTACCTGGCCGAGGGCGGGCTGATCTGGCTGCTGACGCCCAAGACCGGCCGGGACGGCCACATCGAGGCGTCCGACATCGCGGACGCGGCGAAGACCTCCGGCCTGTCGCAGACCAGCTCGATCGCGGTGGCCAAGGACTGGGCGGCGACCCGGCTGGCGACCAAGTCCACGGCGAAGCAGCCCAAGCAGCGCTGAACGGGCCCCGAGCCTCGCGCCGGGCCCCTTCGGAGGACCTCCTCCGTCGGGGCTCGGCGCTTTTTCGTGCGGCTCCCCGGGCGGCCGGGGGTGCGGGTGCCGCGGGCGCTCCGGGCGATCCGGGAGTCGGGTGTTCCGGGTGTTCTGTGCGTTCGCTCAGGGCGGAAGGGGTGGGCCTTCCGGTGGGCGGCGTCATCCGTTCGGCCGAACGTCGGTCAACGGATGCGAGGATGTCGCCTGCCGTGCCCGTAGCGCGGCCAGGTCGCGTCAGAAAGGTCCCGCTCATGGCCGTCGAGATCGGCACCCAGGCTCCGGACTTCGAGCTCAGCACCCAGCACGGGGAGACGGTCCGGCTGGCCGACTTCCGCGGCCGCAAGCACGTCGTCCTGGTCTTCTACCCGTTCGCCTTCACCGGCGTCTGCACCGGCGAGCTGGGCGCGATCCAGCGCGAGCTGGCCGGGCTGCAGAACGACGAGGTCCAGGTGCTCGGCGTCTCCTGCGACTCGCAGTTCTCCCAGCGGGTCCTCGCCGACCGGGAGGGCCTGGAGTTCCCGCTGCTGGCCGACTTCTGGCCGCACGGCGAGGTCACCCGGGCCTACGGCGTCCTGGACGAGCGGAAGGGCTGCCCGCTGCGCGGCACCTTCGTGATCGACAAGGCCGGCACGGTGCGCTGGAGCGTCGTCAACGGCCTCCCGGACGCCCGGGACGAGCAGGAGTACCTCAAGGCCCTGGCGGGCCTCTGAGCCCCCCGGACGGCCCCACGGGGCCCGTGCGACCCTTCGGCCCCGTCGTTCGGGCGTGCGTACGGGAACCCGGTACTACGCTCGGGCCGTTGGCGGAGTGCGGCGTACGTCCGTTTTTCGTCGGTCGGCGCCGAGAACCGCACCACCCGGGGGCACCACCCGTGCCTCCCGATTCTTGGAGGACACGTGGGAGTCAGCCTCAGCAAGGGCGGCAACGTCTCGCTCACCAAGGAGGCGCCGGGTCTCCAGGCCGTCGTGGTCGGCCTGGGCTGGGACGTCCGGACCACCACCGGTACGGACTTCGACCTGGACGCCAGCGCGCTGCTCTGCAACGAGCAGGGCAAGGTCGGTTCGGACGGGAACTTCGTGTTCTTCAACAACCTGAAGAGCCCGGACGGCTCGGTCGAGCACACCGGCGACAACCTGACCGGTGAGGGCGAGGGCGACGACGAGGCGATCAAGGTCAACCTGGCCACCGTCCCGGCCGACGTGCAGAAGATCGTCTTCCCGGTGTCGATCTACGACGCCGAGAACCGCGGCCAGAACTTCGGCCAGGTGCGCAACGCGTTCATCCGGGTGGTGAACCAGGCGAACAACGTCGAGCTGGCGCGCTACGACCTCTCCGAGGACGCCTCCACCGAGACCGCGATGGTCTTCGGCGAGCTCTACCGCAACGGCGGCGAGTGGAAGTTCCGCGCCATCGGCCAGGGCTACGCCTCCGGCCTGCGCGGCATCGCCCAGGACTTCGGCGTCAACGTCTGAGTCCTCGTCTGAGTCCTCCTGCGGCGCAGGGGTCTTGCGCGGTCACCGGGGCGGCCCCCGACCGTCGAGGGCCGGGGGCGCCCCCGCGTAGTGGGGGGGCGGGGGGGGGTTCCGG
>NZ_JBHZCN010000124.1:0-26526 GCF_042755465.1 Kitasatospora sp. NPDC059160
GCACGGGACGACTGCCGTCCCGTCCGAACCGGCCGGCCGGGTGGTGCGTCAACGCGTCACCGCGGTGCGGTAGACCCGCAGGTTGACCGGGATCAGCACCGCGATCAGGGCCGCCACCACGATCACCGCGAGCAGCACCGGGTGCCGGTCCGGCAGGCTGCTGCCGACCACCGACGGGGCGTTGCCCCACAGCTCCCGGCAGGCCGCGGCCACCAGGCTGACCGGGTTCCACTCGGCCACCGCGCGCAGCCAGGCGGGCAGCCCGGACAGCGGCATGAACGAGTTGGACAGGAACGACAGCACGACCAGGAACAGCGCCGAGATGCCGTTGATCGCCTCGGCGTTGCGCATCAGCATGCCGACCAGCGCGCCCAGCCAGAGCATCGCGTAGGCGAAGGCCAGCACCAGGACGAAGCCCAGGGCCGCCGAGCCGACGTCCTTGTGGATCCGCCAGCCGACGCCCAGGCCGGCCAGGGTGACGGCGAAGGTGGCGGCCGCGGCGGTCAGCAGGTCGGCCGCGGTGTGGCTGACCAGCACGGCGGAGCGGCCCATCGGCAGCGAGCGGAAGCGGTCGATCAGCCCGGTGCGCAGGTCGGTGGCCACGCCCAGCGCGGCGACGCCGACGCAGGTCAGGCCGACCTGGGCGAACACCCCGGCCATCACGTAGTCGTGGTACTCGCCGGAGCCGGTCACGGTCACCACGCTGGCGAACAGGTAGCCGAGCACGACCACCATGGTCACCGGGGTCAGGGTGATCGCGATGATCTTCTCCGGGGTGCGCCGCAGGTGCCGCAGGTGGCGGCCGATCAGCGCGGCGGTGTCTCCGATGGCCGTGCCGAGGCCGGCCGAGGCGCCGATGTCGCTCACTGCTCGTCTCCCGTCCGTCCGGCGGCGGCCGCCACCGGTTCCCGTTCGCCCTGCTCGGCCTCTTCGCCCTGCCCGGGCTCTTCGCCCTGCCCGGTCCGCGGCTGCGGTGCGCCCGGTGCGAGCGCGGGTGCGCCCTCCTCGGGGGCCCGGCCGATCTGGGTGCCGCGCCCGGTCAGGTGGAAGAACACGTCGTCCAGCGAGGGACGGCGCAGCGCGAAGTCCGTCACCGGCACCCGGGCCGTCTCCAGGGCGACCGCGGCGGCGGCGATGGTGCCGATGCCGTCGGCCAGTTGGACGGTGATCCGGCGCCCGGTGCGGTCCACCTCGGGTTGGGCGGCGGCCACCGGGGCGAGCACGGCCAGGGCCTGGGCGATGGCCGCGTCGGTGCCGACGCCCACCTCCAGCCACTCCTCGCCGACCTTGCGCTTGAGCTCGTCCGGGGTGCCCTCGGCGATCACCGTGCCGGTGTCGATGACCAGGATCCGGTCGGCCAGGAAGTCGGCCTCCTCCAGGTACTGGGTGGTGAGCAGCACGGTCACCCCCTGGGCGACCTGTTCGCGGACCATCTCCCAGAGCACCAGCCGGCTCGCCGGGTCCAGCCCGGTGGTCGGCTCGTCCAGGAACAGCACCTCGGGCCGGCCGATCAGCGCGGCGGCCAGGTCCAGCCGGCGGCGCATGCCGCCGGAGTAGGTCTGGGCCGGCTTCTCGGCGGCGTCCTCCAGCTCGAACCGGGCGAGCAGCTCGGCCGCCCGCTCCCGGGCGCCCTTGCGCCCCAGGTGCAGGAGCCGGCCCAGGAGTTCGAGGTTCTCGCGACCGGTGAGCAGCCCGTCGACGGCGGCGTACTGACCGGCCAGGCCGATCCGCCGGCGCACCTGGCGCTGCTGGCGCACGACGTCGAAGCCGGCCACCTCGGCCCGCCCCTGGTCCGGTTCGAGCAGGGTCGCGAGCAGTCGGACGGTGGTGGTCTTGCCGGCGCCGTTGGGGCCCAGCAGGCCGAGCACGGTGCCGGCCGCGACCTCGAGGTCCACGCCCTTGAGCGCGTGGTGATCGCCGTATCTCTTGCCGAGTCCGGTCGCCCTGATTGCGGTGTCCATCATTCATTCCCCCTTCCACGGAGGTCTGTGGATCGTTCGGAAAGCAGACGCCGGAGCACATTCCGGCGCGGAATCGTGAAATTCGGTGGAATCGTTCGGGTCGGCCCGCGGGCCCGGTCGGGTACTCGCGCACTCGACGACCGGTCGGTCGCTCGGGGCGGCCGGCCGACTTTCCCGAATCATCGGCCCGGCGTCACTCGAATGTGGTCCGCTCGAATGGTTGTCCCTCAACGGGGACCGACCGTAGCACCGGGGAAACGAGGCCGGTAAGGGGCTCCGGCCCGCCTCCGCTGGCAGCAGCTTGCCACCGCAGGATGCTGCAACTCCCAGGGGCTCCAAAGCCGTTCGCGAGGGCCTACGGTCATGGTTATTCCGCCGGTCCCCCTCGAGCCGGTCAGGACACATCCAACCCGTCTGTCGCCACCGCGGCTTGATCATTGCCGCCGATCGCAGGAGAGGTAATGGCACGTCAAAGCAATTTCGCGGCCCGGCTGGGCGAGTGGAGTGCCCAGCACCGCAAGACAGCCGTCTTCGGCTGGATCATCCTGGTCATCCTGGTCACCGTGCTCGGTGGCATGGTCGGGCAGAAGAGCCTGACCCAGGCCGACTACGGGACCGGGGAGTCCGGCAAGGCCGCCCAGATCCTCAAGGACGCCGGGATCAACGACCCGGTCAACGAGCTGATCCTGGTCCACAGCGACGCGCTGACCGCGGACTCCGCGGAGTTCCGCGGCGCCGTCCAGGCCACCGCCGACGCGGTCAACAAGACCGGTCTCGCGGAGAACCTGCGGGACCCGTACACCACCCAGGCCTTCTCGGCCGACAAGCACTCGGCGCTGATCATGTTCGCCGTCACCGGCGACCCGGACACCGCGGCCGACCGGATCGACCCGGTGATCACCGCCGTCCAGGACACCGCCAAGGCCCACCCCCAGGTGACCCTCGGCGAGTTCGGCGGCGCGACCGCCCTCAAGGGCATCAACGACAGCCTCGGCGACGACTTCACCCGCGCCGAACTGACCGCCCTGCCGGTCGCGTTGGGCATCCTGCTGGTGGTCTTCGGCGCCTTCGTGGCGGCCGTGCTGCCGGTGGCCCTGGCGGTCACCGCCTGCATCGGCGCGCTCGGGCTGCTCGCGCTGAGCAGCCAGGCGGTGCCGGTGGACGGCATGACCAACTCGGTGATGTTCCTGATGGGCCTCGCCGTCGGCGTCGACTACTGCCTGTTCTACCTGCGCCGCGAGCGCGAGGAGCGGGCGGCCGGCCGGGACAAGGCGACCGCGCTGCGGATCGCCGCCCACACCTCGGGCCACTCGGTGATGGTCTCCGGCCTCACCGTGATGGTCGCGATGGCCGGCATGTTCCTCTCCGGGCTGACCGTCTTCGAGGGCTTCGCGATGGCCACCATCGAGGTCGTCGCGGTCGCGGTGGTCGGTTCGATGACCGTGCTGCCGGCCCTGATGTCGATGCTCGGCGACAAGGTCGCGGCCGGCCGGATCCCGTGGATCAGCAAGCGCCGTCAGACCGCCGCGGCGAGCCCGAAGCCCGCCAACGCGCTGCTGCGCGGCGTGCTGGCCCGCCCGGGGATCTTCGCCCTGCTGTCCGCCGCCGTGCTGCTGGTGCTGGCCCTGCCGGCGCTCGGCATGAAGACCGAGAAGCTCGGCATGGACAAGCTGCTGCCCTCCGACAACCCGCTGGTCTCGGTCTCGCAGCGGATCGACCGCGAGTTCCCGGGGTCGCCCTCGCCCGCCACCGTGGTGGTCAAGGCCGACTCCATCGACTCGCCGCAGGTCGCCAAGAGCATCGAGGACTTCAAGCAGGCCGCCCTGGCCTCCGGGAAGACCGGCAACCAGATCGACGTGCGGTACTGGAAGGACAAGAACATCGCCCAGATCAGCGTTCCGCTGGCGGGCAACGGCACCGACGCCACCTCCAAGGCGGCCCTGTCGGCGCTGCGCGGGCAGATCGTCCCGCAGACCCTCAAGACCGTTCCGGGCACCACCGCGCTGGTCGCCGGCGACCTCGCCTTCTCGGTCGACTACAACAACCAGCTGGACCGCAGCATCGTCCCGGTGTTCGCCTTCGTCATGGGCGTCACCTTCCTGCTGATGCTGGTCTCCTTCCGCTCGCTGACCATCTCGATCACCTCGATCCTGCTCAACCTGCTCTCGGTGGCGGCCGCGTACGGCGTGATGACCGCGGTGTTCCAGCACGGCTGGGGCGCCTCGCTGGTGGGAACCAAGGCGCCGGGGGCGATCGAGTCCTGGATGCCGCTGTTCGTCTTCGTGGTGCTCTTCGGCCTCTCGATGGACTACCACGTGTTCGTGGTCTCCCGGATCCGCGAGGCCTACCTCTCGGGCAGGTCCAGCCGGGAGGCGGTCGGCCTCGGCATCCGCAACACCGCCGGGGTGGTCACCAGCGCCGGTCTGATCATGGTCGCGGTGTTCGCGGTCTTCGGCACCCTGGGCATGCAGGACTTCAAGCAGCTCGGCATCGGCCTGGCGGTCGCGGTCCTGCTGGACGCCACCCTGGTCCGCGCGGTGCTGCTGCCCGCGGTGATGGCCCTGCTCGGCGACGCCAACTGGTACCTGCCGCGCTGGCTGGGCGGCGGCCGCACCACCCGCGCCGCGCACGCCGCCGGGGCGCACCACGCCGCCGGCCAGCACGAGCCGGCCGGCACCGCCTACGTCGGCTGACCCGGCCCCGCCCGCCCCTCAGCACCGCCCGACCCCCGCCCGCACCGGGCGGACCCGACTGGAGCCACCACCGTGTTCGAGTTCAGAGTCATCGACGGCACCACCGCCCGCGAGCTCATCGCGGGAGCCCGCCCGAGGATCGTCCAGGAGGTCCGGGAGACCTACCTGACCCACGGCGCCGGCGAGTCCGTGAACCCCGACAGCTACTTCCTGCGGTTCCCGGCCAAGCCGGACGCCCGGATCATCGCCCTGCCGGCCTACCTCGGCGGCGGCGTCGGACTGGCCGGGATCAAGTGGATCAGCAGCTTCCCGGCCAACGTCGAGCGGGGCTTCCCGCGCGCCTCGGCCGCCCTGCTGCTGAACGACTACGAGACCGGCTACCCGTTCGCCGTCCTGGAGGCCTCGCAGATCAGCGCGGCCCGCACCGCGGCCTCCGCCGTGCTCGCCGCCGAGGTGCTCAGCGGCGGCCGTACGGCGGGCCGGCTGGCGGTGGTCGGCGCCGGCATCATCGCCCGCAACATCCTGGAGTTCTTCGGCGCCCAGCAGTGGGAGATCGACGAGCTGGTGGTGCACGACCGCAAGGCCGAGTACGCCCGGGCGCTGGTCGACCACGCCGACGCCGAACTCGGCTACCCGGCCCAGGTGGTGGAGGACCTGCACGAGGCGCTCAAGGGCGCCGACGTGGTGGTGCTGGCCACCACCGCGGGCGAGCCGTACATCCTCGACCCGGAGACCTTCGCCCCCGGGCAGCTGGTGCTCAACATCTCGCTGCGCGACCTCGCGCCGGAGATCATCGGCGGCGCGTACAACGTGCTCGACGACGTGGAGCACTGCATGAAGGCGAACACCTCTCCGCACCTGGCCGAACAGCTCTACGGCAACCGGGAGTTCGTCACCGGCACGCTGGCCCAGGTGATCGAGGGCGAGGTCGCCGTCGGCACCGACCGCCCGGTGGTCTTCTCGCCCTTCGGCCTCGGGGTGCTCGACCTGGCGGTCGGCGCGCTGGTGCACGACGAGGCGGTGGCGGCCGGCCGGGCGACCGAGATCCCCGGCTTCTTCGCGGAGACCACCCGCTGGTAGCCCCACCCCGGGCCCGCCCCACCGGGCCCGCCCCACCGGGCCCGCCGACCCCGGGCCCGCCCCCCACGAAGGGCCCGGCACCACCGACGAGGGCCCCGACCGCCGTGACCGCGGTCGGGGCCCTCGTGGCGTGCTCAGGCCTGCGCGCCGCCGAAGCGCGCCGCCCAGGCCGCCAGGTCCTCGTCGGTGACCTTCGCGAACAGCACCGGCGGCACGGTGAACGGCGTCCCGGCCGGGACGAGGTCCAGCGCCCGGGCCGCGTCCCCGTCGATCCAGGTCCGGGTGTCCCCGGGCAGCGCGAAGGCGCCGCGCATCGCGGCCGCCGCGGTCGGGACGAACGGCTCGGACACCACCGCGTACAGGTGGATCAGGTTCATCGCCGTCCGCAGGGTCAGCGCCGCCGCCTCCGGGTCGGTCTTCACCTGGAGCCAGGGCGCCTTCTCGTCCAGGTAGGCGTTCCCGGCGCTCCACAGCGCGCGCAGCGCCTGCGCCGCCTTGCGGAAGTTGAGCGCCTCCAGCTGGGCCTCGTACTCGGCCAGCAGGCCGGCGGTCTGCTCGCCGAGCCGCTCCTCGGCCCCGCCCGGCGCGGCCCCGGCCGGGACTTCGTCGCCGAAGCGCTTGCGGCTGAACGAGAGCACCCGGTTCACGAAGTTGCCGAGGGTGTCGGCGAGGTCCTTGTTGACCACCGAGGCGAAGAGGTCCCAGGTGAAGCTGGAGTCGTCCGACTCGGGGGCGTGCGCCATCAGGAAGTAGCGCCAGTAGTCGGCGGGCAGCAGCTCCAGCGCGACGTCGGTGAAGATGCCGCGCTTCTGGCTGGTGGAGAACTTCCCGCCGTAGTACGTCAGCCAGTTGAAGGCCTTGACGTAGTCGACCTTCTTCCACGGGCGGCGCGAGCCGAGGATCGTCGCCGGGAACATCACGGTGTGGAACGGGACGTTGTCCTTGGCCATGAACTCGGTGTAGCGGACGGTGTCGTCGGCCTCGTACCACCAGGACCTCCAGTCCCGCGGCTGCCCGGCCGGGGCGGCGTCCGCCCACTCCTTGGTGGCGCCGATGTACTCGATCGGGGCATCGAACCAGACGTAGAACACCTTTCCCTCGGCGGCCAGTTCGGGCCACACGTCGGCCGGCACCGGGACTCCCCACTCCAGGTCGCGGGTGATCGAGCGGTCCTGGAGGCCCTCGGTCAGCCACTTGCGGGCGATCGAGGAGGCCAGCACCGGCCAGTCGTCGCCGTGCGCGGCGATCCAGGCCTCGACCTCCTCGGTCAGCTTCGACTGGAGCAGGAACAGGTGCCTGGTCTCCCGGACTTCGAGGTCGGCGCTGCCGCTGATCGCCGAGCGCGGCTCCAGCAGGTCGGTCGGGTCCAGCACCCGGGTGCAGTTCTCGCACTGGTCGCCGCGCGCCTTGTCGTAGCCGCAGTGCGGGCAGGTGCCGACGATGTAGCGGTCCGGCAGGAAGCGGCCGTCGGCGTTGGAGTACACCTGGCGGACCGCGCGCTCCTCGACGAAGCCGTTGCGCTGGAGCTCGCGGGCGATCTCCTGGGTGATCTCCCGGTTCTGCGGCGAGGAGCTGCGGCCGAAGTGGTCGAAGGACAGCCCGAAGCCGTCGTACACCGCCCGCTGGGCGTCGTGCGCCCGGGCGCAGAACTCGGCGACCGGCAACCCGGCCTCCTGCGCCGCCAGTTCGGCGGGCGTGCCGTGCTCGTCGGTGGCGCAGATGTACAGCACCTCGTGGCCGCGTTGGCGCAGGTAGCGGGCGTGGACGTCCGCCGGGAGCATCGACCCGACCAGGTTGCCCAGGTGCTTGATCCCGTTGATGTACGGAAGGGCGCTGGTGATCAGGTGCCGAGCCATCCTCGGATGCTCCGATTTCTCCCGCACGCGCACCCCACCCGGAGTGCGGTGCCAGGCGCAGGGGTCCACTGTGGGCTGCCAAGCCTACCGTCGGCCGCTCCGCCGACCGGCTCGCGACGGGGGCAGCGCGGCCTCACGGACGGGTGAAGTCGGCGTACCGGTCGAACTCCCCGGCCTTGACCCCGCGGACGAACGCCGCCCACTTGCGCGGCGTGGTCCGCACGACCACCTCGGGCAGGTCCGACTCGCGGATCTCCACCTGCCCGGCGTAGGTTCTGACCTCCACGCAGTCGGTGCTCTCGCCGCTGGCCGACGCCTTGCGCCACGTACTCATGAGAAGTCTTTCAGTAAGGCCCGGATGAACTCCCGGGACTCCGCCGCCCCCAGCGCGATCGCCGCGGTCTTCTCCTTGATCCGTCGGTAGGACGACAATTCCGCCTCGGAGTGCACGAACTTCGGCCCGTGCACGAGCTCGATCTGGACGGTGTCCAGCTCCGGGACGGGCCCGCGCGCGAGATACGGGCTCTCCGAGGAGCCGGTGTACGTGGGCACACTGAACGGGATCACCCGGATCTCCAGTCCGGGCCGCTCGGAATTCAGCAGCAGGCTGTGCAACTGGTCGCGCAGCACGGCGGGGCCGCCGAACTGCATCCGCAGCGCGGATTCGTGCAGGATCGCGCTGTACGGCTTCGGGCGGTCGACGAAGATCTGCTGGCGCCGAATCCGGAATTCCTTCCGGACCTGCGCCTCCTGGCGGTGCTGGGCGGGGAGCCGCTCGAACACCGCGGCCGCGTAGTCCGGGGTCTGCAGCAGCCCGGGGATGAAGGTGCTGTTGAGGATGGAGAGCGACGCGGCGTGGTGCTCCATCTCGGCGATGTCGATGATCCCGCCGGGCATCCGGCCCCGGTAGCCGTCCCACCAGTACTTGCGGCGGTCCTGGGTCATGGCGAGCAGCGCGTCCAGGTACGGGCCGTCGGGGCAGCCGCAGGTGCGCGCCCAGGTCCGGAGCCGTTCGGCGCTGATGCCCGACTTCCCGTTCTCCATCTGGGAGATCTTGGGCAGGTCGGTGCCGATCGTGGCGGCCAGGCTCTTGGGCGTCACGCCCACGCGTTCGCGCATCTTGCGCAGCTCGATCCCCAGGCGCTGCTGGCGGACGGTCGGCGACAAGCGGGGTGGCATGACTCTCTTCTCCGGATCGCGGCTTCGGTCGATGCTTCCGGTGAAGTGTGACGTGCACACCGGGCCCTAGCTAGCGAATTGGGGGATACCCCACGATGGAGTGAACGTCCAGTCCCTCGGTAGCAACTCTGGCACCCTGACCCTATGGTCGTCCGTGTCACTCGCTGACTTGTTGTCCCCTAAACAGTCGCCAAGTCGCCTATCGGCCCTGCCAATCAGCCGTAAATACACCCAGATGCACGGTCAGGGCGTTCGGCATCACCGACCGGAGACAGCCGTGCCCCTTCCTCCCCCTCCCGGCCCCCCGCACCCGCGCCCCCACCGCCCCCACCTCCCCCAGCGCATTTCCGTACCCCGGTGAATGCCCTTCTGGTCGCCGGATTGTCCGCCCTCCTCCTCGCCGTCCTTTTCGTCGGCTGGCTGGTCTGGCTGGTCAACATGCAGCCCCGGGAACTCCGCGCGACAAAACGGGAGTTGATCCCCCGTCATTCCACCCGCGCCGAGCACGAATAGCCCCGGCCCGGGGCCCGCCGTCAGCCGCGGGCGAGGCGGGCGGTCAGGCGGGCCTTGGCGGGGGGCCACTCGTCGGCGAGCATCGAGAAGTAGGCGCTGTCGCGCCAGGTGCCGGTGGGGCGGAGGCGGTGGCGGCGCAGGACGCCCTCGAACCGGGCGCCGAGGCGCAGGATGGCGTTGCGGGAGCGCTCGTTGAGGGCGTCGGTCTTCCAGTAGACGCGGCCGGTGCCGAGGTCCTCGAAGGCGTGGGTGAGCAGCAGCAGCTTGGCCTCGCTGTTGACCGCGGTGCGCCAGACGGAGCGGGCGTACAGGGTGCCGCCGATCTCGACCGACTCGTCCGTGGGGTTGATGTCGTGGTAGCCGGTGATGCCGACGGCGGTGCCGGCCGCGAGGTCGACGGCGGCGAACCAGACCGAGTCGCCCCGCTCGGCCCCGGCGATGCGGAGGTCCAGGATGCGGCCGAGCTCCTCCTCGGAGGCCGGCGGGAGGTCCATGGTCCAGCGCCAGACCTCGGGGTCGGAGCCGATGGCGGCCCACAGGTCGGCGAGGTGGTGGCGCCCCAGCGGCTCCAGGCGGATGTGGCGGCCGGTGAGGGTGATGGCGGTGGGCGGCTTCGCGGTCATGCCCCCGAACGTAGCGCGCCTCTGCACTAGATGCAATGGATTTACGTACTAGTGCAATGAGTCGAGGGCAAAGCGGAGGGCCCCGCGGGACGGTGCGTCCCGCGGGGCCCTCCGGAGGAACGGGCTCAGATGAACGAGTTGATCTGGATCGTCTCGTCCCGGCCCGGGCCGACGCCGATGGCGGAGATCGGCGCGCCGGACATCTCCTCCAGCGCCTTCACGTAGGCCTGGGCGTTCTTCGGCAGCTCGGCGAAGGTCTTCGCCTTGCTGATGTCCTCGGTCCAGCCCGGCAGCGTCTCGTAGATCGGCTTGGCGTGGTGGAAGTCCGACTGGTTGTAGGGGAGTTCCTCGACCCGCCGGCCGTCGATCTCGTACGCGACGCAGACCGGGATCTGCTCCCAGCCGGTCAGCACGTCGAGCTTGGTGAGGAAGAAGTCGGTGAGGCCGTTGACCCGGGTCGCGTAGCGCGCGATGACGGCGTCGAACCAGCCGCAGCGGCGGTCGCGGCCGGTGGTGACACCGCGCTCGCCACCGATCCGGCGCAGCGCCTCGCCGTCCTCGTCGAGCAGCTCGGTCGGGAACGGGCCGGAGCCGACGCGGGTGGTGTAGGCCTTGAGGATGCCGATGACCCGGTCGATCTTGGTGGGGCCGATGCCGGCGCCGGTGCAGGCGCCGCCCGCGGTCGGGTTCGACGAGGTCACGAAGGGGTACGTGCCGTGGTCGACGTCGAGCAGGGTGCCCTGGCCGCCCTCCAGCAGGACGACCTTGTTCGCCTTGAGCGCCTCGTCCAGGACGAGGGTGGTGTCGGCGAGGAAGGGCCGGATCTTGTCCGCGTAGCCCAGGTACTCCTCGACCACCAGGTCGGCCGGGATGGCGCGGCGGTTGTAGAGCTTGACCAGGATCTGGTTCTTGTCGTGCAGCGCCGCCTCGATCTTCTGGCGCAGGATCGACTCGTCGAACAGGTCCTGGACCCGGATGCCGACGCGGTTGATCTTGTCCGCGTAGGTTGGGCCGATGCCGCGGCCGGTGGTGCCGATCCGGCGCTTGCCGAGGAAGCGCTCGGTGACCTTGTCGATGGTCCGGTGGTACGGGGTGATCAGGTGGGCGTTGCCCGAGACCAGCAGCTTCGAGGTGTCGATGCCGCGCTCGTTCAGGCCGGCCAGCTCGGAGAGCAGCACGCCCGGGTCGATGACGACGCCGTTGCCGATGACCGGGGTCACGTTCGGGCTGAGGATGCCGGAGGGGAGCAGGTGCAGGGCGTACTTCTGGTCGCCGATGACCACCGTGTGACCGGCGTTGTTGCCGCCCTGGTAGCGGACGACGTAGTCGACGGAGCCGCCGAGGAGGTCGGTGGCCTTCCCCTTGCCCTCGTCCCCCCACTGAGCGCCAACGAGCACGAGTGCCGGCACAGGCGTACACCCCTTCCGGTTGGGGCATCCTGCGTAGGCCGCAGTCTGCCCCGAGATAGACGAAGCCCCTGGCGCAATGGCGCAAGGGGCTCTTGCACCGAGAGATTACCTGAGGAAGGACCGGTCGTGTCGTCCCTGTCCACGCCTGGAACCGGCGGTCCCGAGCCCCTTCTGCTGCTGCTCGACCCGGTGGCCCGGCGGACCGACGGGGAGTCGGTGCGGATCGCGAGGGACGTGCTCTGCGGGGGTGCGGACGTCAAGGTGGCCTATCCGGACAACCCGACCGAACTCGACCGGATGCTTTCGCACCGGGGTCGGCGGCGACCGGTGGTGATCGGTTCCGACCTCGCCCTGCAGCGGGTGCTCCAGGCCCTGCACCGCCAGCGTGAGCTGGGCGCGGATCCGGTGGGCATGGTTCCGGTCGGCCGCGCGGAGGAGCTGGCGGCGGCCCGCGCACTGGGTGTGCCGGAGGAGCCGGTGCGGGCCGCGCGGGCGGTGCTGTCGGGGTCGCCTCGCACCTTCGACCTGCTGGTGGACGACGGCGGCGGGGTGGCGCTCGGCGGGGTGCGGATCACCGGCGGCGGAGCGCCCCGCTCGGAGGGCCGTCCGGGTGGTTGGCGTTCGCTATGGGCGAAACTGGCTGCGGCCGAGCAGGCGAACGCACTCACCTCCGACGCGGTCGACCACAGCCCCCGGGTCCGGGTCGAGGCGGACGGCCGGCTGCTGGCCGACGTGCACCGCCCGGTCCGGCTGGTCGAGCTGACCCTCACCGGTGCCGGCGCGGACGGCGCCGGCGTGCTGGAGGTGGTGGTCCGCGCGCCCGGCGCGCTGGTGCGGGCGCGGGCGGCCAGCGTCTCGGTGGTCGGGCGCGGCTTCGGCTACGAGGCGGACGGCCATCCGGTCGGCCCGGTCCGGGCCCGGACCTGGACGGTGCACCCGGGCGCCTGGGGCCTGTTGCTGCCCGCCGCGTGACCTCCGGGTGAACCCCGGGTGAGCAGGCTCACGTTCGGAGCCGCCCGGCGACCACCGCTGCGCACACGGAAAGCCCCAACGGGCGCGAACCGCAAGGCCAACCGCCGCCCGCCGGAATTCCCCCACCCGAATTCCCGGCTCCGTAAGGGGTTTTGTCTACGCGCGTTACTCCGCGATCTCCGCCCGGAGCGGACCTCCCGGGTACCGGAAGCCCTGGTCAACTGCCCTAGACTCGAAGGCGTGCCACGTGGTGACGGAAGACTCAACCACGATCTTCTTCCCGGTGAGAAAGGCCCCCAGGACGCTTGCGGCGTCTTCGGTGTCTGGGCTCCCGGCGAGGAGGTCGCCAAGCTCACGTTCTTCGGCCTTTACGCCCTGCAGCACCGCGGTCAGGAATCCGCGGGCATCGCAGTGAGCAATGGCTCCCAGATTCTCGTCTTCAAGGACATGGGACTCGTCTCCCAGGTCTTCGACGAGGCCTCCCTGGGGTCGTTGCACGGGCATATCGCCGTCGGACACGCCCGCTACTCGACCACCGGTTCCTCGGTCTGGGAGAACGCCCAGCCGACCTTCCGGGCGACCGTCCACGGTTCGCTGGCCCTCGGGCACAACGGAAACCTGGTGAACACCGCCGAACTGGCGGCCATGGTCGCCGAACTGCCCGGCGAGGAGCACGTCTCGCGCTCCGGCCGGACCGCCGCGACCAACGACACCGACCTGGTGACCGCGCTGCTGGCCGGCCACCCGGACCTCTCCATCGAGGAGACGGCCAAGGTCGTGCTGCCGAAGGTCAAGGGCGCCTTCTCGCTCGTCTTCATGGACGAGCACACCCTCTACGCCGCCCGCGACCCGCAGGGCATCCGCCCGCTGGTGCTCGGCCGGCTGGAGCGCGGCTGGGTGGTCGCCTCCGAGACGGCGGCGCTGGACATCTGCGGCGCCTCCTTCATCCGCGAGGTCGAGCCCGGCGAGCTCATCGCCATCGACGAGAACGGCATGCGCACCTCGCGCTTCGCCGAGGCCAAGCCCAAGGGCTGCGTCTTCGAGTACGTCTACCTGGCCCGCCCCGACACCTCCATCGCCGGCCGCAACGTGCACCTCTCCCGGGTGGAGATGGGCCGTCGGCTGGCCGTGGAGGCCCCGGTCGAGGCCGACCTGGTGATAGCGACGCCCGAGTCCGGCACCCCCGCCGCGATCGGCTACGCCGAGGCCAGCGGCATCCCGTACGGCTCCGGCCTGGTGAAGAACGCCTACGTGGGCCGCACCTTCATCCAGCCCAGCCAGACGATCCGCCAGCTCGGCATCCGGCTCAAGCTGAACCCGCTGCGCGAGGTCATCGCCGGCAAACGCCTGGTGGTGGTGGACGACTCGATCGTCCGCGGCAACACCCAGCGCGCGCTGGTGAAGATGCTGCGCGAGGCGGGCGCCGCCGAGGTGCACATCCGGATCTCCTCGCCCCCGGTGAAGTGGCCCTGCTTCTTCGGCATCGACTTCGCCACCCGCGCGGAGCTGATCGCCAACGGCATGACCATCGAGGAGATCGGCCGCACGCTCGGCGCCGACTCGCTCTCGTACATCTCGATCGACGGCATGATCGAGGCCACCAAGCAGCCCAAGGACAGGCTCTGCCGGGCCTGCTTCGACGGCGAGTACCCGATGGAGCTGCCGGACCCGGCGCTGCTCGGCAAGCTCCTGCTGGAGGCCGAGATCAAGGGCGGCCAGCAGCAGCCGGCCGTCCGCGGCAAGCCGACCAGCGGCAGCGACCTGGACGGCGTCCAGTCGCTGCTCGGCGGGGCGGGCGCGGCCGACGCGCTGCGCCGCCCGTAGCGAATCCACGGTGGGGTCCCGCGAACCGGGGCCCCACCGCTGTTTCCGAACCACCCCCACCTGACCCGAAAGGGCCGCACGCAGTGACCAGCAACCAGAACGGCGCCACCTACGCCGCCGCCGGTGTCGACATCGAGGCGGGCGACCGCGCCGTCGAGCTCATGAAGCAGTGGGTGAAGAAGGCCAGCCGCCCCGAGGTGGTCGGCGGTCTCGGCGGCTTCGCCGGCCTCTTCGACGTGTCCGCCCTCAAGAACTACGAGCGGCCGCTGCTGGCCTCGGCCACCGACGGCGTGGGGACCAAGGTGGCCATCGCGGCCGCCATGGACAAGCACGACACCATCGGCCACGACCTGGTCGGCATGGTCGTGGACGACCTCGTGGTGTGCGGCGCCGAGCCGCTCTTCATGACCGACTACATCTGCGTCGGCAAGGTCGTCCCCGAGCGGGTCGCCTCGATCGTCAAGGGCATCGCCGAGGGCTGCGCGCTGGCCGGCTGCGCCCTGGTGGGCGGCGAGACCGCCGAGCACCCGGGCCTGCTCGGCCCGGACGAGTACGACGTCGCGGGCGCCGGCACCGGCGTGGTCGAGGCCGACGCGCTGCTGGGCGCCGAGCGGGTCCGGGCCGGCGACGTGGTGATCGCGATGGCCGCCTCCGGCCTGCACTCCAACGGCTACTCGCTGGTCCGCCACGTGCTGCTGAACGAGGCCGGCTGGAAGCTGGACCGCAAGGTCGAGGAGTTCGGCCGCACCCTCGGCGAGGAGCTGCTGGAGCCGACCCGGATCTACTCGCTGGACTGCCTGGCGCTCACCCGGGCCACCGAGGTGCACGCCTTCTCGCACGTCACCGGCGGCGGCCTGGCGGCCAACCTGGCCCGGGTGATCCCGGAGGGCCTGCACGCCCGCCTGGACCGCGGCACCTGGACCCCGCTGCCGGTCTTCCGGACCGTCGCCGAGGTCGGCAAGGTGGCCACCCTGGAGATCGAGAAGACGCTCAACATGGGTGTCGGCATGGTCGCCGTCGTCCCGCCGCACTCGGTGGACGTGGTGCTGTCGATCCTGGAGGACCGGGGCGTCGAGGCCTGGCTGCTCGGCGACGTGGTCGACCGCACGGACGAGCACGAGGCCGGTGCGGCCCTGTACAACGCCTACGAGGGCTTCACGACGGCCTGACGGCCGGTCGGACGCGCAGAGGGCCCCTCCGGAGCACCGGAGGGGCCCTCTCGCACGTAGCGGTGCCCCCATCCGCCCCGAGCCGAAGGGGCGCGCCGGTGCCGAAAGGGAGAAGCGAGGGAGCGAGGAACGAGCGAGGGAGCGCCGACCGTCGGCACCGGGTCGGAGCGCCCCGGAGGCGAGGGGCGACCAACACAGCAACGCCGAAGACCGGTCCGGCGCCCAGGGGCGTCAGGACCGGTCAGGCGAAGCTGCGGTTACGAGCGGCGGGAGGCCTGCGACGGCCCGGTGCCCGGCTCGCTGTCGTCCTCGTCGTCGAGGTCGGCGTAGCGGGCGGCGTACTCCGCGTACGGGTCGTCGTCCTCCACCTCCTCGATCGGCTCAGGGTCGATCGGAGCGGTGGACGGCGATGCGCCCAGCTCGTTGGACAGACGGTTAGCATCGAACCCGCCGCTGTTGTACTTCAGCTCGCGGGCGACCTTCGTCTGCTTGGCCTTGGCCCGGCCGCGCCCCATGGGTCGACCCCCTCAACGATGGGGCTCACGGCCCCGAGTCTGACACGTGTTCATGATCAGGACCGGCCTGCCCGAATGGGAGGACCGTCCCTTGGAGCATTAACGGTACCTGTTTCCGCCGCTGGACGGTACGTCGTGGTTGTGACGTGGCGCGCACTGACCGCACCCGAGACCAGGTCTTCCCAGGTCAGGGGAGGTTTTGCGGCGATTTGCACGCTGTCCAGAGGTGTCTCGGGTCCGTCGTTCCAGGACTGATTATCCCCCCTACGGGGGCGTTGGATCACCTGATCGGACGCAGAAGTGAGAATCCGGTTCCACATCGTGATGCGCGGGGGGCCGGAGGTGGCGGCCCCCCGCGCATCAGGCGCCCGGGAGGAGTCCGGAGAGGGTCCGGGCGGAGCCGGACCGGCCCGCCGGATCAGCCGCGGCGCGAGCCCGGCAGCAGGACCGTGCGCAGCGCGCTGATCTCGCGCATCCGCTTCTCGGCCAGGCGGTCCGCGGCGACGGCCGGCGGGATGCCGTCGGAGGCGGCCCGGGTGAAGATCTCCAGGGTGGTGTCGAAGATCTTGGTGGCCTTGTTCTTGGCCCGCTCGAAGTTGAAGCCGTCGATCTCGTCGGCGACCTGGATCACGCCGCCGGAGTTCACCAGGTAGTCGGGGGCGTAGAGGATGCCGCGGTCGGCCAGGTCCTTCTCGACGCCCGGGTGGGACAGCTGGTTGTTGGCCGCACCGCAGACGATCGAGGTGCCGAACCCGCCGAGCGCGGCGACCACGTCGTCGGTCAGCGCGCCGCCGAGGGCGCACGGGGCGTAGACGTCCAGCTCGGCCCGGAGCAGGGCGGCGGTGTCGGCGACCACCTCCACCTCGGGGTGGGCGGCGCGCACCCGGTTGACGGCCGCCTCGAACGGGTCGGTGACGACGACGGTGGCGCCGTCCGCGACCAGGTGGCCGACCAGGTAGTGGCCGACCTTGCCGACGCCCGCGACGCCGACCCGCTTGCCGCGCAGGGTCGGCTGGCCCCAGCGGGCCTGGGCGCTGGCGCGCATGCCCTGGAAGAGGCCGAAGGCGGTCAGGATGGAGGAGTCGCCGGCGCCGCCGTGCTCGGGCGAGCGGCCGGTCACGAACTCGGTCTCGCGCGCGACGACGTCCATGTCCTGGACGTAGGTGCCCACGTCGCAGGCGGTGATGTAGCGGCCGCGCAGCGACTCGACGAAGCGGCCGTAGGCGCGGAGCATCGCCTCGTTCTTGTCCTTGTTCGGGTCGCCGATGATGACGGCCTTGCCACCGCCGAGGTCGAGCCCGGCCAGCGCGTTCTTGTAGGACATGCCGCGGGACAGGTTCAGCGCGTCCTCCAGGGCCGCCTCCTCGGAGGCGTACGGGAAGAAGCGGGTGCCGCCGAGGGCGGGGCCGAGCGCGGTGGAGTGGATGGCGATGATCGCCTTGAGACCGGAGCTGCGGTCGTGGCAGAGGACGACCTGCTCGTGGCCGTCGCCGGGGGCGCCGTCCTGCTCGGTCCGGAAGATCCTGCTGAGCACACCGGGTGCGGGGTGCGTGGCGGGGGTCTGTACGTCGGTCACTGTGGTGACTCCAGTATCGAGGGCCCGCTGCTGTGGTGCGGGCGTCTGGGGCGAAAGCGTAGTCGCGCGCGCGGGCCCGACCGGCCCTCTTGTCCGAGCTTGTGCCCATTGTCCGAGGAGTGAGACGCGAGGGGGCCGGAGTCCGGGCGCGAACGGTTCGGGGTCGCGCCCTCCCGGGGCCGGGCGGCGCGTGCGACCATGCAGGACGTGACCGTCGTGCGCACCTCCGTACTGCCGCCCTACGCGGCCCACCTGCGGGTCTACGAGCCGCTGGCGGCCTATCCGGAGCCCGAGCGGGCGCACTGGCAGGCCTACGCCGCGGAGCACGGGCCGGACGCCGCCGCGGCGGAGCAGTCGGTCGCGGCGGCGGTGCTGGAGGAGCAGCGGGCCGCCCTGGTGGAGCTGGCCGCCCGCACGCCCCGGGCGCTGCCGGAGCAGGAGAGCGGCCGGGCGTACCTGCGGACCGTGGACGGCGTACTGTACGTGTGCCCGTGGGCGACCAGGCTGCGCAGTTGGCAGGCGCTGGAGGAGCTGCGGGCGGGGGCCCCGGTGGCGCTGGTGGACACCGCGGTGCCGCCGGTGACCCGGGCGGCCGCCGAGGCGGACCGGGAGCGCTGGCTGGCCGGGCACCCGGACGCCCGGCCGTGGATCCTCACCAGCCGGTGGGAGGTCCCGGTGCGCTGGTTCCTGCCGTTCGGGGACGAGGACCGGTGCTTCGTTCCGGGGGGAGCGGGCACGGAGGAGGGGGAGCGGGGGAGGCCGGCGGCGCTGTTCTACCTGGTGCCGATGGCCCAGGCGCGGCGCCGGGTGGCACGGGCCTACCGGGCGCTGCGCGAGGCGGTGCCGGACGGGGAGCTGGTGCGCGGGGCGGAGCGGGTCGGGCGGTGGCTGGAGGAGTTCCATCCGCGCTCGCTGGTGGAGCTGGACTACGGGGGGCTGGTGCATCTGTTGGGGCCGGAGCGGTTGTTGGCGGACCGTTCGGCGGGGGAGCTGGAGGACGGGCTGCGCGCGCTGCGGGCCGGGGACACCGCGGAGGCGCTGCGGGCGTACGGGGAGCTGACGGGGCGGTGGCAGCGGGTGCTGGCGCTGCGGCACGCGAACTGACGTCGGACCTCCCGTGTATGACTGTCAGAGGTCTTTGGTCCACAACGGTGCCGACCAAGGTCCCGGTTCGGGTCAATAGCTGTCGAACGTGACACTACTCACCGTTGACGCGAACTAACCCCTATGTGCAAAAATGGGACAACCAGCCCAACTTCACGTGAGCGTGCCCACTTTTGGGTGGTTCTGGAGTCGATGCGTGCTTTGCGGGGAAACGGAGGGTCTGGTCCCCTCGTAACCGGACGTCACGGCCGTGTGACTGTCCGTTATGGGGTGGTCCATCGCCATCCGTCGGCCTTGAACCCGTGAGGGGTCAATTTTGGCGGTTTGGTCGATAGGGCTGGACGGATGGTGTAGTTGTAGACACCAGGACAAGCCGTTCGTCCTATAACCGACTCGGCCCGTCTATGCCATTTCGGGCATCGCGGGCCAAGGTGCAGAATTTGAAGGATAGAACCGCCCTGGTTCGGTTCTCCCGAGGAGGCCGCTCATGACCGCTCGTACCCCTGATGCTGAGCCGCTGCTGACGCCGGCAGAGGTTGCCACCATGTTCCGCGTGGACCCGAAGACGGTCACCCGCTGGGCCAAGGCCGGCAAGCTCACGTCGATCCGCACGCTCGGCGGTCACCGCCGCTACCGTGAGGCGGAGGTGCGCGCTCTGCTGGCGGGGATTCCCGCTCAGCGCACTGAGGCCTGATAGGCCAAAGGCTCTTTCGAAGGGGCCGCTTACCGGACTCCGCCGGGTCCGGTAAGCGGCCCCTTTGTCATACCCGGCGACGGCCCCCCAACGGTCGGAATGCTGAACTCCGGATAACGATTCGGTGCGCATGGTGCGGGGGGGATTTACAGTGAATAACAGTGCAATTTTACATATTAAATTAGTGGAGTCCGGAACGGGTCGTTTCGAGGGCGGTTTCACGGGGGTGCGGGTGACGACCGTCACGCGTTCAACCACTTGTGGTCCGGATCCGGTGCGGAGTAAGGGCCGTACGGCCAAACGCGAGAGGCCCGGAACCTTGACGATTCCGGGCCTCTCGCACTGCGGCGATCCTGACGGGACTTGAACCCGCGACCTCCACCTTGACAGGGTGGCGAGCTAACCAACTGCTCCACAGGACCAGAGTGTTCTGATCTCGTTCACCCGCTTGCCGCGCTGCGAACAAGACAGACTGTAGCCCATGGTGGGCCCCCAGGTCGAACTGGCTCCTGAGGGCCCCACGGCGCACCCGCAGCTCAGCGGTGCCGCCCGGGTCACAGCGTGGCCCGGGCCGCCTCCATCGCCTTGGTGATCCGCTTCTCCGAGACCGGGCTCGGCGTGCCCAGCCCCTGGGCGAAGAAGCTGACCCGCAGCTCCTCGATCATCCAGCGGATCGCCAGCACCTCCGCGGAGGGCTGCTGCCCGGCCGGCACGGCGGCCAGCAGCTCCCCGTACGCCTGCTGCACCTGCTGGACCTTCAGTAGCTGCTGGGCGTCCCGCTGCGGGTGGTTGGGCAGCGCCTCCAGCCGGCGGTCCACCGCCAGCAGGTAGCGCTTGAGGTCGGGCAGCCGCTGCCAGCCGGTGGCGGTCACGAAGCCCGGGTGCACCAGCGAGGCCAGGTGCAGCCGGACGTCGTTCACCGCGTTCAGCAGCACCGGGCTGCTCACCGACTTCAACCGGGTCGAGGCCTTGTGGAAGGCGATCAGCGCGGTGGCCGTCTTGAGCGTGGTGTCCGCGGACAGGTCGTACAGGTCCGTCCGCACCTTGTCGTGCAGCTTGGCGAAGGCCGCCTCGTCCCAGGCCGGGCCGCCGGACAGCGTCATCAGCCGGTCCGTCGCGGCGGCGACCACGTCCTCGAACAGGGCGGCGATCGAGCCGTGCGGGCTGTGCGAGAGCGCCAGCTTGGCCTGGTTGCCCAGCCGGCCCTGGATCGACTTGGCCGGGGAGGTGGTGGTCAGCATCAGCAGCCGGCGGGTGCCCGCCCACATCGCCTGCGCCTGCGCCGGCGGGGTGTCGAACAGCTTCACGCCGACCGTGGCGCCCTCGTCCACCAGCGCCGGGTAGGCGCGCAGCGAGTGGCCGCGGGAGCGCTGCTCGAAGGTGCGCTGGAGCACCGGCAGCCCGGCCGGCCAGGCGGTCAGCCCGCTCTGCTCGATGCCCTGCCCGGAGGCGGCCGAGGAGAGCGTCTCCTTGAGCTTGGGCTTGAGCCTCAGCCGCAGCTCCTCCAGGTCCTTGGACTCGGCCAGCCGGCGCTTCCCGTCCACCACCCGGAAGGTCACCTTGAGGTGCTCCGGGACCCGCTCGTCGTCCCAGGCCTCCGGGGGCACCGTGACGGCCGTCAGGCGCTTGAGGGCGTGCTCCAGGGACGGCAGCAGCGGTTCCTGGCGGTCCTTCACCGCGCGCAGCGCCGCCCGGGCGAAGTCCGGGGCCGGCACGAAGTTGCGCCGGATCGCCTTCGGCAGCGACTTGATGTACGCGGTGACCAGCTCCTCCCGCAGACCGGGGATCTGCCAGTCGAAGCCCTCCGCGGTGACCTGGTTGAGCACCGGCAGCGGGATGTGGACGGTCACGCCGTCCGCGTCGCTGCCCGGCTCGAACTGGTAGGTCAGCCGGAAGCGCAGCTTGCCCTGCTGCCAGTGGTCCGGGTAGTCGGCCTCGGTGACGCCGTCCGCGGCGTCGTTGATCAGCATCGACTTCTCGAAGTTCAGCAGGTCCGGCTGCTCGTGCCGGGCCTTCTTCCACCAGGAGTCGAAGTGCCGGGTGGAGACGACCTCCTCGGGCAGCCGGGCGTCGTAGAAGTCGAACAGGGTCTGGTCGTCCACCATGATGTCCCGGCGGCGGGCCCGGTTCTCCAGCTCCTCGACCTCGCCGAGCAGCTTGCGGTTCTCGGCGAAGAACCTGTGGTGGGTCTCCCAGTCGCCCTCGACCAGCGCGTTGCGGATGAACAGCTCGCGACAGAGCTCCGGGTCGATCCGGCCGTAGTTGATCTTCCGCTGGGCGACGATCGGCACCCCGTAGAGGGTCACCTTCTCGTAGGCCAGCACGGCACCGGACTTCTTCTCCCAGTGCGGCTCGCTGTAGCTGCGCTTGATCAGGTGCCCGGCCAGCGGCTCGACCCACTCGGGCTCGATCTTCGCGTTGATCCGGGCCCACAGCCGGGAGGTCTCCACCAGCTCGGCCGACATCAGCCAGCGCGGCGGCTTCTTGAACAGGCCGGAGCCCGGGAAGACCGCGAAACGGGCGCCGCGGGCGCCGCCGTACTCGCGCTTCTCCACGTCGAACAGGCCGATGTGGGAGAGCAGTCCGGCCAGCAGCGACTGGTGGATCCGGTCCGCGTCCGGCTCGGCGTCGGGGTGCGGCTCCTCGATCGTCACGCCCAACTGCTTCGCCACGGTGCGCAGCTGGGTGTAGACGTCCTGCCACTCCCGTATCCGCAGGTAGTTGAGGAACTCGGACTTGCACATCCGGCGGAAGGCCGAGGAGGAGAGCTCCTTCTGCTGCTCCCGGACGTAGCGCCACATCGCCAGGTAGGACAGGAAGTCGGAGGTCTCCGAGGTGAACCGGCGGTGCCGTTCGTCGGCGGCCTGGCGCTTCTCGGCCGGGCGCTCGCGCGGGTCCTGGATGGACAGCGCGGCGGCGATCACCATGACGTCCCGAACACAGCCGTTCCGGTCCGCCTCCAGCACCATGCGGGCCATCCGCGGGTCGACCGGGAGCTGGGCCAGCTTGCGGCCGAGCGCGGTCAGCCGCTTGCGCGGGTCCTTCTCCTCCGGGTCCAGCGCGCCCAGTTCGTGCAGCAGGTGGACGCCGTCCTTGATGTTGCGCGAGTCCGGCGGGTCCAGGAACGGGAAGGCGGAGATGTCGCCCAGGCCCGCCGCGGTCATCTGCAGGATCACCGAGGCCAGGTTGGTGCGCAGGATCTCGGCGTCGGTGAACTCCGGGCGGGAGAGGAAGTCCTCCTCCGAGTAGAGCCGGATGCAGATGCCGTCCGAGGTGCGGCCGCAGCGGCCCTTGCGCTGGTTGGCGCTGGCCTGGCTGATCGCCTCGATCGGCAGCCGCTGCACCTTGGTGCGGTGGCTGTAGCGGGAGATCCGGGCGTTGCCCGGGTCGATCACGTACTTGATGCCGGGGACGGTCAGCGAGGTCTCGGCCACGTTGGTGGCCAGCACGATCCGGCGGCTGCTGGAGCGCTGGAACACCCGGTGCTGCTCGGCCGAACTGAGCCGGGCGTACAGCGGGAGGATCTCGGTGCCGCGCAGTTTCAGCTTGGTGAGGGCGTCGGCGGTGTCGCGGATCTCGCGCTCGCCGGAGAGGAAGACCAGGATGTCGCCCGGGCCCTCGTCCTGGAGCTCCTGGGCGGCCTCGCAGATCGCCTGGATCTGGTCGCGGTCGCGGTCCGCCTCGTCGGCCTCGTCGTCGCCGTCGTCCAGGACGGGGCGGTAGCGGACCTCGACCGGGTAGGTGCGGCCGGACACCTCGATCACCGGGGCGTCGCCGAAGTGCCGGGCGAAGCGCTCCGGGTCGATGGTCGCGGAGGTGATCACGATCTTGAGGTCGGGGCGGCGGGGGAGCAGCTGCTTGAGGTAGCCGAGCAGGAAGTCGATGTTGAGGCTGCGTTCGTGCGCCTCGTCGATGATCAGGGTGTCGTACTGGCGCAGGTCCCGGTCGGTCTGGATCTCCGCCAGCAGGATGCCGTCCGTCATCAGCTTGACCAGGGTGTCCCGGCCGACCTGGTCGGTGAACCGGACCTTCCAGCCGACCGCCTCGCCGAGCGGGGTGTCCAGCTCCTCCGCGACGCGCTCCGCCACCGTGCGGGCGGCGATCCGGCGCGGCTGGGTGTGGCCGACCAGACCGCGGACGCCGCGGCCCAGCTCCAGGCAGATCTTCGGGATCTGGGTGGTCTTGCCGGAACCGGTCTCACCGGCGACGATCACCACCTGGTGGTCCCGGATCGCCGCCAGGATGTCGTCCTTCTTCTGGCTGACCGGGAGCTCGGCGGGATAGGTGATCTTCGGCACGGCGGCCCGGCGCTGCTCGACCAGCAGCTCGGCGCGGTCGATCTCGGCGGCGATCTCGGCGGCGACCTGCTGACGGGCCTCCGGCTTGCGGACCCGGCGGGCCCCCTCCAGCCGGCGCCCGATCCGCACCTCGTCGCGAAGGGTCAGCTCGGGCAGGCGGGCGGCCAGCTCACCGATTCCGGGACCCTCGGCGGGAACGGAGGCGGACTGGACTGCGGGAGAACTCACTGCGGGCATCCCTCTAGGTTCGCAAGGAGGCACGGCGGAGCGCACCTCGGTTTTCGAGCCCCTCCAGTGTCACAGCCGCCGGTGCCCAATCGCGAACGCCGGGCGCCCCGGTCGCGCGGGCCGCGCGGAACGCGTCCGACGGGCCGGGCGGAACGCGTTCGACGGGCCGGGCAACGATCCACGGCGGTTCCGGACTCTGGAGGGGGAGGAGGTGCTCATGGGAGCCCACGAGACCGCACGGGACGAGGAGTTCCGGGCGTTCACCGGCAGTGCGTGGTCACGGCTGCTGCGGACGGCCTACCTGCTGGCGGGGGACCGGCACGGCGCCGAGGACCTGGTCCAGCAGGCGCTGGAACGGGCCTACGTGCACTGGAACAAGGTCCGGGCGGCCGACGACCCGAACGCCTACGTGCGCCGCATCCTGATCAACGAGCACGCCCGGCGGTACCGGCGCAGACCGGTCGAGTACCTGGTCGAGGCCTTCCCCGACCGGCCCGCCCCGGCCGGCCCCGACCCGGACGACCGGGCCGTGCTGCTCGGCGCCCTCGCCGCCCTGCCGCCGCGCCAGCGGGAGGCCGTCGTCCTGCGGTACTGGGAGGACCTCAGCGAGTCCCAGACCGCGGCCGCGATGAACTGCTCGGTCGGCACGGTGAAGAGCCAGGCCGCCCGGGGGCTGGCCAAACTGCGGGAGTCCTCCTCACTCAACGGACTGGCCAGCATCGGAGGTAGCAGCAGATGAGCACGGAGTCCATGCCCGGGGACGAGGACGTGGAGGCGGCCGAGGCCGTGGTCTCGTGGGAGCTGGGCGAGCTGGCGGACAGCGTCGAGGCCGGGCCGGTGCCGTACGACCGGCTGCTGGCCGGCGGGCGGCGGCGGCTGCGGCGGCGCCGGCTGCTGACCGGGGCGGCGGTCGCCGGGCTGGTCGTCGCGGTCGGCGGGGCGGGGACGCTGATCGGCGGCCCGGGCACGGTGTTCGGCGGGTACGGGCGGGGCGCCGGCAGCGCCTCGGTGGCGGCGGTCCCGCCGGCGGCCGTCTCCCCGGCGGCTCCGGGCGCCCCGTCGGCGCCGGAGCTGCCGGGGCCCGGGGTGGCCCCGGTGTCCCCGACGGTCTCCTCGGCCGGAGCCGCCCCGACGGCCTCCGCGACACCCTCGCCGTCCCGGCCGGCCCGGGACCCGTTCTCGCCGCTGCGGGTCAAGATCAACGAAGGCACGGTGAGCGGCCACGCCCTGGAAGCCTGGATCGCCCTGTGGCCGGCCGCGCCCACCGCGGCGGACGGCCTGGCCCAGGCGCGGCTGATCCAGCAGGAGCGGAGAACCGTCGACCCGCGCCTGCCGGACGACCCCCAGGGGGGCGGCCTCCAGCCCTGGACCCCGAACACCGACCGGGCCGAGGTCTATCTGACCGTGGACGGCAAACGGCAGCCGGGCGACTTCGTCGACCCGGTTCCCGGCCCGGGCGGGACGGCGCAGGACGATCAGGGTGCCGTGATCGGCAGCCGCGGGCTCAACCGCGTCGTCGACACGGGGGGCAGCCCGCAGATGGTGGTCGTCAAGGCCCGGCCCGAGGTCGAGAGGGTCGTGGTCAAGTGGGAGAGCGGCATGGTCATCGAGACGGAGCCGGTGGCGGTCGGCGACTCCCCGGTCCGCTGGTACGCCGTCATCCGCATCCCGGCACCCGGCAACAACACCGTCGTCTCCTACGCGGCCGACGGATCGGTGCTGCGCACCCAGAAGGCCTGGTGGTGAGCGGGGCCGGAGCTCAGGGCTGGAGCGCGGCCTCGTCGGCGTCCGGGAGCCAGTCCCGGGCCGGGTCGTACTCCAGCCACCGGCTGCGGGCCGCCTCCGCGGTGAACGCCCTCAGCAGGAAGTCCAGTTGGCGGCCCCGGTCGGCGTCCCGGTCGGAGCGCCAGAGCAGCGACCAGGCGTAGAGGGGGGTCGGGCCGGCCAGGGGAACGGTCCGCACACCCGGGCGGCCGGGCAGCGGGCCGTCGGCCGGCACCAGCGAGAAGCAGGTCGGATCCGCGGCGACCTGGTCCAGGAAGTGCTCCAGGCCGAGGTTGGTCGAACCGACCCGGCCGTCGATGCCGAACCGGGTGGCGAAACGGGTCAGGAAGTCCAGGCGGTCCACCGCCGCCGGGTAGCGCAGCACGCTGCCGCGCAGATCCGTCGGGGCCAGGGCGTCGCGGCCCGCCAGCGGATGGTCGGCGCTCAGCAGGGCGTCCACCGGCTCCAGGCGGACCAGGCGGTGCGTCAGACCGGCATCGGTGCCGCCGGGGAGGGCGTGCACCCGGCCGAACCCGGCATCCGACTCGCCGCGCAGCACCGCGGCCGCCACGGAGGGCAGGTCGCGGCCCGGCACCGGCTCCACCTCCAGGCCCGGCGCCGCGTCCACCGCCTGGGCGAGGGTGCGCATCGGGGCGTACAGGTGGCCCCACACGTCGATCCGCAGGGGCCGCCCGGCACCTGCCACCGCCGCCACGGCCCGCTCTCCCTGGGACAGCAGGCGGCGGGCGGGCTCCAGGAACCGGGTGCCCGGGGCGGTCAGGGTCACCCCGCGGGCGCCGCGTTCCAGCAGGCGGACGCCGAGGGCGGCCTCCAGGCGGGCCACCCGCTTCGACAGGCCCTGCTGGGTGATGCCCAGGCGGCCGGCGGCGCGGCCGAAGTGGAGTTCTTCGGCGGTTGCGGTGAAGGCTCTTACCTGTGCCAGATCCAGATCCACCTCGGCACCCTAGCGGGTGCCGTTGTGGGGGGTGGGGGCCGCTGCGCGGGGCTGTTGTTGGGTGGGGGGCTTTCGGGAGGGTGGGTGGGTCCGGGGGCGGTTCCGGGGGTGGG
>NZ_JBHZCN010000125.1:0-26507 GCF_042755465.1 Kitasatospora sp. NPDC059160
CTGCTGCTCGCCCTCGCCGAGGAACTGGACGACCCGGAGTTGGCGGCGCGGAGCCGGGCCCGGCTGCGGGAGCTGGCCGGTTAGGGCCTGTCCGGGGCCGGTCAGGGCCCGGCGGTGAAGGCGACCCGGGTGCAGTGCCGGCCGGTGCGGACGGTGAGGCCGTGCTCGGGCAGGCCGGCCGGGTCGCCGCCGTCGGAGAGCCAGCAGGCGACGGCGGAGCCGAGCAGCAGGGGGTCGAGGACGGGCTCGGGGCTGCCGAAGTCGCGTGCGGCGTGGGCTTCGAGGAGTCGGCCGCCGGGCAGCCGGAGCAGGTGCCGGGCCGGGCCGAGGGCGGCCACCGCGACGGCGAGGCCGGGCAGTTCGAGGGCGGTGTCGGCGAGCCACTCGACGGCGGGGCGTTCGGCCCGGGCCTCGGTGCGGGCGAGGACTTCGGCGGTGTACCGCAGGGCGTCGCCCGGGTGGTCGTCGGTGAGGGCGTGGAAGCCGCGCGGGGTGTGGTCGTCGGGGTGGAAGGGGTAGCGCCGCAGGCTGACCTCCGTCCCCTCGCTCTTGCCCTCGACGTCGTACGCGCTGGGCCCTTCGCCGCCTCCGGGCCGGGGCGCGGGCTTGGGGTAGGGCGGCAGGACGGGTTCGCCGGCGGGCTCGTCGAGGCCGTCGAGGAAGGAGTAGAGCAGTGGGCGCAGCAGTCGGGCGGATTCGCCGCGGTGGGCGAGCGAGCGGTCGGTGATGGCCGTCAGGTCGGTGCGGTCGTCCGGGGTCCGGGCCAGGGCGAGTTCGAGTTGGGCGGCGAGGTCGCCGTCGGGGTCGAGGACGGGTGCGGCCTGGCCGAAGGCGTAGCTGGGGGACCGCGGGTCGAGTTCGGCGGCGCCGGTGGCGACGATCATCGTGGGCCGTCGCAGGGCGGCGCCGTAGAAGGAGACCGAGCCGTGGTCGCCGATCATGACGTCGGCGGCGACGAGGGCGGCCTGCCAGCCCTGGTGGGGCGGGACGAGGCGCAGGCCCATCCGCCGGGCGTCGTCGAGCAGGGCCGCCGGGTCGTGCCGGCTCCAGATGTTGGGGTGCAGCACGACGGCCACCGCGTACTCGTCGGCGGGCAGTCGGCGGACCAGCCGCTGCGGCAGGTCGGGGTGACGGCCGAATAACGAGTGCTCGCTCCAGGTGGAGTCGACGACGACGAGTCGCCGGCCGTCGACGGCGCCGAGGGCGGCGCGGTAGCCGTCGCGGGAGCGTCGGCTGCGCAGGATCCGGTCGAAGCACGGGTCGCCGACGACCTCGGCGACGTCCAGGGCCTCGGGGCAGGAGGCCCGCAGCCGGTCCAGCTGTTCGGGGTGGGAGAGGCCGAGGACGTCGACGAACACCTCTCCGCGGTGGGTGAGTTCGTTGCGGGAGAGGCCGGCGGAGCTGACCGCGTCGCCGGTGGACTCGGTGACCAGGCGGTTGTAGCCGGCACCGTGCGGGAGGACGACCAGGCGGGCGTCCAGCCGGTGCATGGAGGCGTGGACGGCGCAGGCGACGGCCAGGTCGAAGCGGTGGCGGACGGCGTCCTCCCAGTCCAGCACGGTGTAGCCGGGCAGGCCGTGGAGGTACTCGTCCAGGGCGCGGTCGGCGAAGGCGGAGCCGGGGTTGACGGTGAAGTACCGCTCGATGCCGTCCGGGTCGAGCAGGGTGAGGACGTCCAGGACCCGGGTCGCCGAGGTGAGGGTGCGGGCGACCGCCAGCACGCGGGCCTTGACCGGGCGGGTGTTCCAGCGGTCGGCGGGCCAGACGTGGGGGTGGGACGGCACATCGTGATCGTACTCACCCCGCCGCGCCCCCGGCGTGGTTTGCCGAGTGTCGGTCAGCCCGCCGCCGCGGCGGGCTCCTCGTGGTCGGCGGCGGCGCACTCGTCGAGGAGGGGGCGCAGGGCGTCGTCCACGAGCCGGTAGCGCACCACGCGTCCGTCCTTGTCGCCGGTGACCACGCCCGCCGTGCGGAGCAGTCGCAGGGCCTGGGAGACGGCCGGGTCGCGCATGCCGGTGGCGACCGCCAGGTCGCTGACGGCGAGCGGGCCGGCCCGGTGGAGGGCGAGCAGCAGGGCGAGCCGGCCGGGGTCGGAGAGCAGGGAGAACCGCTCGGCCCAGGTCCGGACGTGGGCGGTGTCCCCGATGGCGGCGATGGCCTCGCAGACCCGGTGTCCGTCGATGGTGCGGTGGCCCGCGCGGTCGGCCGGTACGAGATGCATGCGGACATTCTGGCAGCTCACGACCTGTGATCCTGGACACCTGCACAGGTGCGCAACCTTGCGAGGGTGTGGTCCTGCCCCTACGGTGTTCCCCGCCGTGGTGCTCGGGAAGACCGGTGACGGACCCTCAACAGGTCCCATTCCGGAGCGGCCCTCGCCACTGTGATCGGGGGACAGTCGTCCGGATCCACGTGCCACTGGGTGCTTCGTGCACCTGGGAAGGCGGGTCGGGAAGCCCCGTGAGCCAGGAGACCGGCCACGGCATCTCACGAAGTCATTCCACGAGGTGCTGGAGCGTGATCCGAAGATGACCCTGCCCGAAACCGCCGCGCCCGCCGAGGCGGGCCCCGCCCCCTCCGTACTGCCCACCTTCCGGTGGAAGCGCGAGGACACCCTCCGGACCGCCGGGTTGATGGGGGTGATCCTGGCCATGCACGTGGTGGCCTTCGGGACCCTCGTCTTCCTGGTCGCGCCGCACAACTACGCCGTCGGCACCCAGGTCTTCGGGGTGGGCCTGGGCATCACGGCCTACACCCTCGGCATGCGGCACGCCTTCGACGCCGACCACATCGCGGTGATCGACAACACCACCCGCAAGCTGATGGCGGACGGCAAGCGGCCGGTCTCGGTCGGCTTCTGGTTCGCGCTCGGCCACTCCTCGATGGTGGTCATCATGGCTGCCCTGGTGGCGGGCGGCGCCCAGCTGGCGAACACGCTGATGGACGACGACTCGGCCACCCACAAGTGGCTCGGGCTGGTCGGCACCACGGCCTCCGGCGCCTTCCTCTACCTGATCGGAGCGCTCAACCTGGCGGCGCTGCTCGGCATCCTCAAGGTGTTCCGCTCGATGCGGGCCGGGCAGTTCGACGAGTCGGAGCTGGAGGCGCACCTCGACTCGCGCGGCTTCATGGCCCGGATCCTGAACCGGGCGACCCGCTCGATCACCCGGCCCGGGCAGATGTTCCCGGTCGGCATGGTGCTGGGCCTGGGCTTCGACACCGCGACCGAGGTCACCCTGATGGTGATGGCCGGTTCGGGCGCGGCGGCCGGGCTGCCCTGGTACGCGATCGTCTGCCTGCCGCTGCTGTTCGCGGCCGGGATGAGCCTGTTCGACACCCTGGACGGGACGTTCATGAACTTCGCGTACCAGTGGGCCTTCTCCAACCCGGTGCGCAAGGTGTACTACAACCTGACCATCACCGGGCTGTCGATCGCGGTGGCCTTCATCATCGGCACCATCGAGCTGGTCGGCGTGCTGCACGAGAAGCTCGACCTGACCGACCCGGTGACCGGGTTCATCGCGGACATCTCGCTGGACAACGTCGGCTACGCGATCGCCGGGCTGTTCGTGGTGGTGTGGGCGATCGCCATCGCGTACTGGAAGCTGGCGGGCGTCGAGAAGCGCTGGACGCCCACGCAGCAGCAGTAGCGGTGGCGGCAGTGTCCGCGCGTCGCGAACGGCGCCTCCCCGAGCCGGGGAGGCGCCGTTCGCGTTCCGCCGTCAGTGCCGGTCGCCGTAGCGGCGGCGGAACTGCTCGACCCGGCCGGCGGTGTCGAGCACCCGGGACTGGCCGGTGTAGAAGGGGTGGCTCGCCGAGGAGATCTCGACGTCGATCACCGGGTAGGTGTTGCCGTCCTCCCACTCGACCGTGCGGTCACCGGTGACCGTGGAGCGGGTGAGGAAGGCGAGGCCGCCGACCTTGTCGCGGAAGACGACCGGGCGGTAGGCGGGGTGGATTCCGGGCTTCATGGCTGGGCTCCTCCGAGGGGTTCGTGCGGTCAGCGCTCTTCGCGGAAGTCGACGTGCCGGCCCGCGACCGGGTCGTACTTGCGCAGGACCATCCGGTCCGGGTCGTTGCGGCGGTTCTTGCGGGTCACGTACGTGTAGCCGGTGCCGGCGGTGGAGCGGAGCTTGATCACGGGGCGCAGTTCGCTGCGGGCCATCGGGCGTCCTCCTGGGGTCTCGGGCCCGTGGACCCTCGGGGTCCGGGGGCCTCCGGGTGCGGGGTTCGCGGGGATGGATCGGAACCGTACACCGAAATGGATGTCATTTTCATCTGGTGTAACGTGACCTCCGTCCTGCCCATTCCCGGACGCCAGGGAGCACCCATGTCCGCCCACTGCCGGCTCACCGGCCGCCGGCCCGGCTTCGGCAACGCGATCTCGCACTCGCACCGCCGCACCCCGCGCCGCTTCGACCCCAACATCCAGCGCAAGCGCTACTGGCTGCCCAGTGAGGGCCGGTACGTCCGGCTGGTGCTGAGCGCCAAGGGGATCAAGACCGTCGACACGATCGGCGTCGAGGCCGCCGTCGCCCGCATCCGCGCCCGAGGGGGGAAGGTCTGATGGCCAAGCAGAGCAAGATCGCCAAGAACGAGCAGCGGCGAGTGATCGTCGCCCGCTACGCCCAGCGCCGGGCCGAACTCAAGCGGCTCATCGCCCACCCCGGCACCGCCCCCGCCGAGCGCGCCGCCGCCCAGGCCGAACTCGCCCGCCAGCCCCGCGACGCGAGCCCCACCAGGGTCCGCAACCGCGATGCCGTCGACGGCCGGCCGCGCGGCTACCTGCGCGCCTTCGGCCTCTCCCGGGTCAACCTGCGCGTCCACGCCCACGCCGGACACCTGCCGGGCGTGCGCAAGGCGAGCTGGTGAGCGGCATGGACGGCACCAGGCTCCCGGTGGTGGTGGTCGCCGGGCTGCACCCGGACGAACGCCGGTCCGCCGTCGAGGAGTTGACGGCCGCCGCGGTGGACGCCGTGGTGCTGCGGCACGACCTGCGGGACGCCGCGCGCGGCCTGGTCCACCGCGAACTGCGGGACGCCGGCGGGGCGTTCGACACCGGCTCGGTCCCGCTGGTGAACGACTGCCCGTGCTGCGCCCTGCGCGAGGACCTGCTGCCCCGGCTGCTGGAACTCGCCGACGGCGGCCGGTACGGGCTCGCGGTGGTCGAACTCTGGGGCGGCAGCGACCCGCACCCCGCGGTCGAGGTGCTCGCCGGGGGCGAGGTGGACGGCCGCCCCCTGGCGGAGGCGATCGAACTCGCGGGCGTGGTCACCGCCGTCGACCCGGACCGGCTGGTCGGCGAACTCTCCGTGCCCGACGAGCTGGTGGAGCACGGGCAGCACACCGCCGCCCGGGACGAACGCACCCGCGCCGAGGCGCTCGCCCACCAGGTCGAGTACGCCACCACGCTCGCCGTGCCGCGCGCCACCGCGCACGCGCCGGGGCTCGCGCTGCTGCGCCAGCTCCACCCGACCGCCCGGGTGGTCCGGCTCGGCACCGGTGCGCTCGCCCGGGCCGCCCTCGGCGGCTTCGACGTGGCCGCCGCGCGCGACCGCGTCAACCCGGCGATCGCGCTGCTCCCCCAGGAGAGCGACGAGGCCGGGGTGAGCACCCTGGTCTGGGAGCGCCGCCGGCCGCTGCACCCGGAACGGCTGCACCGGGCCCTCGAACTGCTCGTCCCGGCCGCCCAGCGCAGCCGCGGCCGGTTCTGGCTCGCCAACCGGCCCGACCTGATGCTCGCCTGGGACGCGGCCGGGGCCAACCTCGCGGTCGAGGAGTGCGGGCCCTGGCTGATCGCCCTGCCCGACGCCGCCTGGGACCTCTACCCGCCGGCCCGCCGCGCCGCGGCCGCCCTCGACTGGCACCCCCTGCACGGGGACCGGGTGCAGCAGCTCAGCTTCACCGCGGAGGGGTTGGACGTCGACGGCCTCACCGAACTGCTCGACTCCTGCCTGCTCACCGACACCGAACTCGCCGCCGGCGAACCCGGCTGGAAGGCCCTCCCGGACGGCTTCCGGGACCTCCTCGACCCCGTCCACCACTGACCGACACCGCCCACCACCGCAAGGGAGCACCCGTGCGCAACCGCACCGCCGCGCCGAAGGCCCGGCCCAACCCGCTGGTCGCGGCCGGCATCGAGTACGTCGACTACAAGGACACCGACCTGCTGCGCCGCTTCGTCTCCGACCGCGGCAAGATCCGCAGCCGGCGGGTCACCCGGCTCACCGTCCAGCAGCAGCGGGCGGTGGCCCGGGCGGTCAAGAACGCCCGCGAGACGGCCCTCCTCCCGTACGCCTCCGGCACCACCCGTTAGCCCGGACCCGACGGCCCGGCACCACCCGACAGGAGCCCCCGATGGCAGTTCCCAAGCGCAGGACCTCGCGCAGCAACACCCGGCACCGCCGCGCCCAGTGGAAGGCGACCGGCCCGAAGCTCGTCCCGATCACCCTGAACGGCCGGGAGATGCTCGTCCCGCAGAACCTCGTCCCGGCCTACCGCCGGGGCCTGATCGACCCGGAGGGGAGGTGACGGCGGTCAGCGGGGAGTGCGCGGGGGCGCGCGGGGCGCAGTGGGGTGCCGGCGCATCCCTCGGGGGTGCTCGGCGGGCGCTTCGGGCCGGGGGTTCGTAGGCTCGACGCATGGCGGATGCGTACGCGGGGCGGCGGGAGCGGGTGAGGGAGCACTGCAGCGCGGCCGGCGCCGACGCGGCGCTGATCACCCGGGCGGCGAACGTGCGGTACCTGACGGGCTGCGCGCCCTGCGGGGCGACCCTGCTGCTGACCCGGGACCGGGTGCTGCTGACGCTCCCGGACGACCTGCCGCCGGACGACTCGGGGGAGCACCTGATCGCCGCGGACGTCACCCAGGTGCCGGTGGCGGCCGGGGCGGACACCGCCCTGGCGGCCGCCGCCACCGCGGACCGGCTGGGGGTGCGCGACCTGGCGGTCGAGGAGCACGACCTGACCGTCACCCGGCACCGGGCGGTCGCGGGCCTGCTGGAGGGCGGCCGGCTGGCGGACCTCGGCCAGGTGGTGGAGCGGCTGCGGGTGGTCAAGGACGAGCACGAGATCGCGGACCTGCGGATCGCCGCCGAGATCGCCGACCAGGCGCTGGGCGAGCTGCTGGAGTCGATCCTGGTCGGCCGGACCGAGCGGCACCTGGCGATGGAGCTGGAGCGCCGGATGATCGACCACGGAGCCGACCGGGCGGCCTTCCCGGTGTCGGTCGGCACCGGCAGCCACTCCGGCCAGCCCGCCCACCAGCCCACCGACCGCCGGGTGGAGGAGGGCGACTTCCTCACCGTGGTGATGGGCGCCCAGTACCGGGGCTACGGCGTCTCGACCGCCCGGACCTTCGTGATCGGAGCGGCTCCCGCGCCCTGGCAGGTCGAGCTGCACCGGCTGGTCTTCCGCGCCCAGCGGGCGGGTCGGGAGGCGCTCGGCCCGGGCGTCGAGCAGTGCGTGCCCGACCGGGTGGCCCGGCAGGTCCTGGAGGCGGCCGGGCACGCCGAGGCCTCTCCGCACCCGGTCGGCCACGGCATCGGGCTGGAGATCCGGGAGGCGCCGCGCCTCGGTCCGTCGGACATGGGTAAACTGGACAGCCGCGTGCCGGTCACCGTCGGTCCAGGGGTCCACCTCCCGGGCAAGGGCGGGGTCCGGATCGAGGACACGCTCGTGGTGCGCCCCCTCGAGGAGGGCGGGCCCGAGCTGCTCACCATCACCACCAAGGAGCTCCTCGCCCTGTGACGGCGGCCCCCGGGCCGGCGGCAGGACGCGAACCCTTGGTTCCTTGACAGCTATATCCAGGAGTAAGTGCGCCCGTGGCTTCCACGAACGATCTCAAGAACGGCATGGTCCTCAAGCTGGAGGGCGGCAAGCTCTGGTCCGTCGTCGAGTTCCAGCACGTCAAGCCCGGCAAGGGCCCGGCCTTCGTGCGTACGAAGCTCAAGGAGGTCCTGACGGGCAAGGTCGTCGACAAGACCTTCAACGCCGGCACCAAGGTCGAGACCGCCAACGTCGACAAGCGCGGCATGCAGTTCTCGTACAAGGACGGCGAGAACTTCGTGTTCATGGACATGGACACCTACGACCAGATCACGATCGAGCCGGCCGTCGTCGGTGACGCCGCGAACTACCTGCTGGAGGGCTTCGAGGCCCTCGTCGCCACCAACGAGGGTGCGGTGCTCTACATCGAGCTCCCGACCTCCGTCGAGCTCGTGATCTCCCACACCGAGCCGGGCGTGCAGGGCGACCGCTCCACCGGTGGCACCAAGCCGGCCACCCTGGAGACCGGTGCCGAGATCCAGGTCCCGCTCTTCGTCGTCACCGGCGAGAAGGTCAAGGTCGACACCCGCGACGGCAGCTACCTCGGCCGGGTGAAGTAAGTCCGTGTCGGCCGCACGTAGCAAGGCCCGTACCCGGGCCTTCCAGATCCTCTTCGAGGCCGACCACCGCGGGGTCGACCCGCAGCAGGTCCTTGCCGACTGGGTGGCGCGCGCCCGCGAGCCCAAGCCCGACGAGGGCACCCCGCAGGTGGGCGAGTACACCATGGAGCTGATCGAGGGGTACGTCCAGCACGCGCGTCGCATCGACGACCTGATCGAGCAGTACGCGGTGGGCTGGACCCTCGACCGGATGCCGATCGTGGACCGCAACGTCCTGCGGCTCGGCGCGTACGAGCTGATCTGGGAGGACGGCGTCCCGGACGCGGTCGTCCTGGACGAGTCCGTCGAGATCGCCAAGGAGTTCTCCACGGACGACTCCCCGGCCTTCGTCAACGGCATGCTGGCCCGCTTCCTGGAGCTGAAGCCGAGCATCCGCCGCTGATCGGTGCTGTTCGCAGACGGCCGCAGGCCCCCGGAACTCCGGGGCCTGCGGCCGTTCCGCGTTTCACCCGGTGGGCGTAGGGTGGGTGCTACTCGTCAGTAACTTCGCCGACGGCGCCGTCGGCGACCCGAAGGGCAGGCCACACCCATGAGCACCGCGACCCGCAGCGAGTTCGACCGGGGCATCGCCCTCACCAGACACCCCGAGGAGGCCGGCCGCTACGAGGCCGAGCTCGGCGCCGGCTGGCAGATCGGCGGCGGGGTCAACGGCGGGCTGCTGCTCGCGGTGGCCGGACACGCGCTGTCGCTGGAGCACGGGCAGCACCCCGACCCGGTGTCGATCAGCGGTTACTACCTGTCCGCCTCCACCCCCGGCCCGGCCACCGTCCGCACCGAGGTGCTGCGCACCGGTCGCGGGCTGTCCACCGGCACCGCCTCGCTCAGCCAGGACGGCGTCGAACGCCTGCGCGTGGTGGCCAGCCACGGCGACCTCGCCGCCGCCGACGGCGAGGTGCGCACCACCGCGACCCCGCCGCAGCTGCCGCCGCCGGACCAGTGCATCGGCGTCGAGCACGCGCCCAGGCAGCTGATCGAGCAGGCCGCCCTGCTGGAGCGCTTCGACCTGCGGCTCGACCCGGCCACCGTCGGCTGGGCGCTCGGCCAGCCCTCCGGCAACGGCCGGATCCAGGGCTGGTTCCGGCTCGCCGACGGCCGCGACCCCGACCCGCTGCTGCTCCTGCTGGTCGCCGACGCGCTCCCGCCGGTCACCTTCGACCTCGGCCTGCCGGGCTGGGCCCCGACCGTCGAGCTGACCGTCCACCTGCGGGCCAGGCCCGCCCCGGGCTGGCTGCGGGTCGTCCACTCCACCCGCAACGTGGCCGGCGGCTACTTCGAGGAGGACGCCGAGGTCTGGGACGAGGCCGGACGCCTGGTCGCCCAGTCCCGGCAGCTGGCCCGGGTGCCGCGCTGAGGCCGCGACGACCCCTATTACCGGTGGTTACATTTCCGTGACACGCCGTACGTGTGTGGCGCGCGGAACTGGGGAGTAACACGGTCAGCGGCGAGCCCCGCCGCTGACCGTCACCGTACCGTTCGACGGCCCCCAGCAGATGTCAGGAGCCACCGATGACCAGCCGCAAGGGCCGCGCCCGCCGCAACTCCGACTGCACCGCCGGCGGCCTGCGCCCCGCGCTGCGGGCGCCGCACCGGCCGCGGCGGGTCGAGGGGGCCGAGCAGGCGTTCGTCCTCGGTGTGCTCACCAATGCCGCGGACTTCGCGCGGGCCCGGGCCTGGGGCGTGTGCGACGCCCCCGACTACGAGCGCTACCTGGCCGACACCGCGGAGCTGCTGGCCGACGCGCTGGAGCGGTTCGAGACCGTCCGGGCCCGGATGTTCCACCCGCAGGACTTCGAGGAGTTCTGCCTGCTGCACGGCCTGGACCCGGCCGAGTCCGCCGCCCGCGACCGCTACCTGGTCAACCCGCCGTTGCAGACCCAGCTGCTGCCCTATCAGGGCGAGGAACTGGCCGGGGACTTCGTGCCGCGACTGGTCCGGGCCCGGGAGAACGGGCTGACGCTCTGCCACGCCGACCTGCTGCTCGACGGCGGGCTGTACGGGGGTGCGGGGGGGACCGACGAGGAGCACGCGCGCTGGGTGCGGGCCGCCTACCAGCGCGGTGGCGAGGTGTTCCGCCGGATGCTGGTGGGCGCGGGCGCCGGGGTGTACGAGCTGCGCCTGCGGGTGGACGCGCCGGGCGGGCGGCTGGCCGCGGCGGCCCGGGTCCTGCAGTGGGAGGACGGCGTGGCGCGGATCAACGACGAGGACCTGGAGCTGGTCTGCGCGGTGCTGTGCGCCGGGCTGGCGCTGGAGCTGCCGGGCGTCGCGGTGCTGCACGGCTCGCAGGGGTCGGCGGCCTCCGGCGGAGCCGCCGAGAGGGCCCGCGGGGGAGCCGCTGATGAGTCCCGCGGCGGAGCCGCTGACGGATGCTTCCTGCCCGCCGCCTGGGCGTGGTCGAGCAGCGGCCCGGACTGGGCGCCGGCCGCCCGCCCGGTGCGGCTGGACGGCGTGGCGGCGCAGCCGGGCTACAGCCTGGGCACGGTCTGCTGAGCCGGTGACCGCCCGGCACGCCGCGGCGCGGCCCCCGGAAACCGGGGGCCGCGCCGTGACGTTTCTGCAAGCCGTTGCAGGCCGAGGCCCGCTTTTCCGGCGGAGCCGGAGCGCGAGCGTCAGCTCGCGTCCTCCTCGCGCACCGCGCGGCGCGCGTCGGGGTTGAGCACGCCCCAGGAGATCAGCTGCTCGGTGAGGATCGACGGCGACTGGTCGTAGATCACGGCCAGCGTGCGCAGGTCGTCCTGGCGGATCGAGAGGACCTTGCCGTTGTAGTCGCCGCGCTGGCTCTGGATGGTCGCCGCGTAGCGCTGTAGCGGACCGGCCTTCTCGGACGGCACCTGGGTCAGTCTCTCCAGGTCGAGGACCAGGCGCGGCGGCGGCTCGGCCGCGCCGCCGGGGGTGCCTCCGGGCAGCAGTTCCTGCACCGGCACGCCGTAGAACTCGGCGAGCTCGGCCAGCCGCTGCACGGTGACCGCACGGTCGCCGCGCTCGTACGAGCCGACGACGACTGCCTTCCAGCGCCCCTGGGACTTCTCCTCGACACCGTGCAGGGAGAGCCCCTGCTGAGTGCGGATCGCTCGGAGCTTGCCTCCGAGCTGCTTCGCGTAGTCGCTGGACATTGATCTCCCCGGACGAGATTGCTTCGCGTTCAGTGGTGGGTCACGGGCGTTGCCGGCGTCGTTACCGGTGGGTTCGACGCCTGTCTCGTAACTCACTGTGAGGTTACGTAGAGTAAGGTAGTTGCGTCAAGCCGAATGGGGCAGTCGTGCGAATGGCCCGCATCATCGGCGCATCCGGTGCGTGAACCCGGAGAAGCGGAATGATGGAGGTCCGTTTGCCGTGCGGCGCGCTGATAGGATGACCCGAAGCCCACGCCCGGTCGGCGGGGGCCCAATCCCAGACATCCTTTAAGGCCCGTCCAGTGAGGCGGGGAAGGAGGTCCGCTTCGGCATGACCACACATCAGGAACCCACGCCGCGACCGCCGCACCAGGTGCTGGACGGCACGGACATCGCCCGGGTCGTCACCCGGATAGCGCACGAGATCGTCGAGCGCGCCAAGGGCGCGGAGGACGTCGTGCTGCTCGGCATCCACACCAGGGGCGTCCACCTCGCCCGCCGCCTGCACGGCCGGCTGGCCCAGATCACCGGGCGCGAGATCCCGCTGGGCACCCTGGACATCACCATGTACCGGGACGACCTGCGGTTGAAGCCCGCCCGCGCCCTGGAGCACACCGAGATCCCGCCCGGCGGCATCGACGGCAAGCTGGTCATCCTCGTCGACGACGTGCTGTTCTCCGGCCGCACCATCCGCGCCGCGCTGGACGCGCTGAACGACATCGGCCGCCCGCGCGCCGTGCAGCTCGCCGTCCTGGTCGACCGCGGCCACCGCGAGCTGCCGATCCGGGCGGACTACGTGGGCAAGAACCTCCCCACCTCGCTGCGCGAGGCCGTGCAGGTCCGCCTGGCCGACACCGACGGCGTGGACGCCGTACTGGTCGGCGACCGCGACCACGCCGCCCGCAGCTCGCAGGCCATGGCCTCCCAGCCCACCGAACCGCACCTCCCGGAGTAGCCGCGTGAAGCGCCACCTCGTCTCCGCCGCCGATCTCAGCCGCGACGACGCGCTGCTGATCCTGGACACCGCCGAGGAGCTCGCCCAGCTCTCCGGCCGGGCCGTCAAGAAGCTGCCCACGCTGCGCGGCCGCACCGTCGTCAACCTCTTCTTCGAGGACTCCACCCGCACCAAGACCTCCTTCGAGGCCGCCGAGAAGCGACTGTCCGCGGACGTCATCAACTTCTCCGCCAAGGGCTCCTCGGTCTCCAAGGGCGAGAGCCTCAAGGACACCGCGCTCACCCTCCAGGCGATGGGGGCCGACGCGGTCGTCATCCGCCACCACGCCTCGGGCGCGCCGGCCCGGCTGGCCCAGTCCGACTGGCTGCACGGCAGCGTGATCAACGCCGGCGACGGCACCCACGAGCACCCCACCCAGGCCCTGCTCGACGCCTTCACCATGCGCCGCCACCTCAACGCCGGCCTGGGCAACGACCTGGCCGGGCGCCGGGTCACCATCGTCGGCGACATCCTGCACAGCCGGGTCGCCCGCTCCAACGTGCACCTGCTGACCACCCTCGGCGCCCAGGTGACCTTCGTCGCCCCGCCGACCCTGCTGCCGATCGGCATCGAGAACTGGCCCTGCGAGGTCAGCTACGACCTCGACAGCGTGCTGCCCAAGACCGACGCGCTGATGATGCTGCGGGTGCAGCGCGAGCGGATGAACGCCGCGTTCTTCCCGACCGAGCGCGAGTACAGCCGCCGCTACGGCATGAACGGCCTCCGGATGGCCCAGCTGCCCGGGCACGCCATCGTGATGCACCCCGGCCCGATGGTCCGCGGCATGGAGATCACCGCCGAGGTCGCCGACTCGCCGCGCTGCACCGTGGTCGAGCAGGTCGCCAACGGCGTCTCCGTCCGGATGGCCGTCCTGTACCTGCTGCTCGGCGGGGCCACCCTCGCAGACACCGCCGCCGCCCCCCGCACCGACTCCGTGGAGACCGCCCAGTGACCAGCTACCTGATCCGCAACGCCAAGATCCTGGGCGGCGCCCCGCAGGACCTCCACCTCGCCGACGGCGTCATCCAGGAGATCGGCACCGGCCTGGCGGTCGAGGCGGACATCGAGATCGACGCCACCGGCATGATCGTCCTGCCCGGCCTGGTCGACCTGCACACCCACCTGCGCGAGCCCGGCCGCGAGGACGCCGAGACGGTGCTCACCGGCACCCGGGCCGCCGCGATGGGCGGCTTCACCGCCGTGCACGCGATGGCCAACACCACCCCGGTGGCCGACACCGCGGGCGTGGTCGAGCAGGTCTGGCGGCTCGGCCAGGAGGCCGGCTACTGCGACGTGCAGCCGGTCGGCGCGGTCACCGTCGGCCTGGGCGGCAAGAAGCTCGCCGAGCTCGGCGCGATGCACGAGTCCGCGGCCGGCGTCCGGGTCTTCTCCGACGACGGCAAGTGCGTGGACGACGCGGTGCTGATGCGCCGCGCCCTGGAGTACGTCAAGGCCTTCGACGGCGTCGTCGCCCAGCACGCCCAGGAGCCGCGGCTGACCGAGGGCGCCCAGATGAACGAGGGCCAGGTCTCCGGCGAGCTCGGGCTCGGCGGCTGGCCGGCCGTCGCCGAGGAGTCGATCATCGCCCGCGACGTGCTGCTCGCCGCGCACGTCGGCTCCCGGCTGCACGTCTGCCACCTCTCCACGGCCGGCTCGGTCGAGATCGTCCGCTGGGCCAAGTCCAAGGGCTGGGACGTCACCGCCGAGGTGACCCCGCACCACCTGCTGCTCACCGACGAGCTGGTCCGCTCCTACGACCCGGTGTACAAGGTGAACCCGCCGCTGCGCACCGCCGAGGACGTCCAGGCGCTGCGCAAGGCGCTGGCCGACGGCACCATCGACGCCGTCGCCACCGACCACGCGCCGCACCCGGCCGAGGACAAGGACTGCGAGTGGGCCGTGGCCGCGATGGGCATGGTCGGCCTGGAGACCGCGCTGTCGGTCGTCCAGCAGACCATGGTCGACACCGGCCTGCTGAACTGGGAGGGCGTCGCCGACCGGATGTCGCACCGCCCGGCCCGGATCGGCCGTCTCACCGGGCACGGCCGGCCGATCTCGGTGGGTGAGCCCGCCAACCTGGTGCTCTTCGATCCCGCGTACCGTGGGGCCGTGAACCCCGAGAGCTTCGCCACCCGCAGCCGCAACACCCCCTACAAGGGCATGGACCTGCCCGGACGGGTGCACGCCACCTTCCTGCGCGGCCGCGCCACCGTGCTGGCCGGCGAGCCGGCCGAGCAGGGCGGCCTGGCGTGACCGGCTACGCGTCGCTGGCCAGGGAGCAGGCGAGGGTCACCGACTGGCCGGACTACATCGGCTGGGCGGTCGGACTGATGCTCGTCATCGGCCTGATCTACTGGCTGATGCGCCAGGGCTGGAACTGGCGCCGGACCCTGCAGTCCGGGATCCCGCCGCTGCCCGCCGTGCCGGCCCGCGCCGGACGCACCATCCTGGAGACCAGCGGGCGGTACCACGGCAGCACCACCGCCGGGAACTGGCTCGACCGGGTCGTCGCGCACGGCCTGGGCACCCGCAGCCGGGCCGACCTCACCCTCGGCACGGACGGGCTGCTGGTGCAGCGCCCCGGCGACGTCGACTTCTGGATCCCGGCCGAGCACCTCACCGGTGCCCGGACGGACTCCGGGATCGCCGGGAAGGTCGTCCCCTCCGGACTGCTGGTCGTCACCTGGGCCCACGAGGGCACCGAGCTGGACTCCGGCTTCCGGGCCGACCACCCCGACGAGCACGCCGCCTGGGTCGAGGCGATCAACGAGCTCGCAACACGTACCACGAAGACGAAGAAGACGGAAGAGGCCGCGCAATGACCGCACCTGCCCCCACCACGCAGCGCCAACGGCGGGAGCGCATCCCGGCCGTGCTCGTCCTGGAGGACGGCCGGACCTTCCGCGGCCAGGCCTACGGCGCGACCGGCGAGACCTTCGGCGAGGCGGTCTTCAACACCGGCATGTCCGGCTACCAGGAGACCCTCACCGACCCGTCGTACCACCGCCAGGTGGTCGTGATGACCGCGCCGCAGATCGGCAACACCGGCTGGAACGACGAGGACGACGAGTCCAAGCAGATCTGGGTCGCCGGCTACGTCGTGCGCGACCCCGCCCGGGTGGCCTCCAACTGGCGCTCCCGCCGCTCGCTGGACGAGGAGCTGACCCGCCAGGGCGTCGTCGGCATCAGCGGCATCGACACCCGCGCGCTGACCCGCCACCTGCGCGAGCGCGGCGCGATGCGCTGCGGGATCTTCTCCGGCGAGGCGCTGGCCGACCCGGCCGCCCTGCTCGCCCGGGTTCAGCAGTCGCCCGAGATGAAGGGCGCCGACCTGTGCGCCGAGGTCGCCACCACCGAGCCGTACATCGTGCCCGCCGTCGGTGAGAAGAAGTTCACCGTCGCCGCGCTGGACCTCGGCATCAAGGCGATGACCCCGCAGCGGATGGCCGAGCGCGGCATCGAGGTGCACGTGCTGCCCGCCGACTCCAGCCTGGAGGACGTCTACGCCGTCAACCCGGACGGCGTCTTCTTCTCCAACGGCCCGGGCGACCCGGCCACCGCCGACCACCAGGTCGCCGTCGCGCAGGGCGTGCTGGAGCGGGCGACCCCGTTCTTCGGGATCTGCTTCGGCAACCAGATCCTCGGCCGCGCCCTCGGCTTCGGCACCTACAAGCTCAAGTACGGCCACCGCGGCATCAACCAGCCGGTGCAGGACCGCACCACCGGCAAGGTCGAGGTGACCGCCCACAACCACGGCTTCGCCGTGAACGCGCCGCTGGACAAGGTGAGCGACACCCCCTACGGGCGGGTCGAGGTCTCCCACGTCTGCCTCAACGACGACGTCGTCGAGGGCCTCCAGGCACTCGACGTCCCCGCCTTCAGCGTGCAGTACCACCCCGAAGCGGCCGCCGGCCCGCACGACGCCGCCTACCTGTTCGACCGCTTCGTGAAGCTCATGGAGGGCCAGCGTGCCTAAGCGCAGTGACATCAAGTCCGTCCTGGTGATCGGCTCCGGCCCGATCGTCATCGGCCAGGCCGCCGAGTTCGACTACTCGGGCACCCAGGCCTGCCGCGTCCTCAAGGCCGAGGGCCTGCGGGTCGTGCTGGTCAACTCCAACCCGGCCACGATCATGACCGACCCGGAGATCGCCGACGCCACCTACGTCGAGCCGATCACCCCGGACTTCGTCGAGAAGATCATCGCCAAGGAGCGCCCCGACGCCCTGCTGCCGACCCTGGGCGGCCAGACCGCGCTCAACACCGCGATCTCGCTGCACAGCGCCGGCACGCTGGAGAAGTACGGCGTCGAGCTGATCGGCGCCGACGTCGTGGCGATCAACAAGGGCGAGGACCGCGAGCTGTTCAAGGGCGTCGTCGAGGCCGTCAAGGCCAAGATCGGCCACGGCGAGTCCGCCCGCTCGGTCATCTGCCACACCATGGACGAGGTGCTGGCCGGCGTCGACACGCTCGGCGGCTACCCGGTCGTGGTGCGCCCCTCCTTCACCATGGGCGGCGCCGGCTCCGGCTTCGCCCACCACGAGGAGGACCTGCGCCGGATCGCCGGCCAGGGCCTGGCCCTCTCGCCGACCACCGAGGTGCTCCTGGAGGAGTCCATCCTCGGCTGGAAGGAGTACGAGCTGGAGCTGATGCGCGACAAGAACGACAACGTCGTGGTCGTCTGCTCCATCGAGAACTTCGACCCGATGGGCGTGCACACCGGTGACTCGATCACCGTCGCCCCGGCGATGACCCTCACCGACCGCGAGTACCAGATCCTGCGCGACATCGGCATCGCCGTGATCCGCGAGGTCGGCGTCGACACCGGCGGCTGCAACATCCAGTTCGCCGTCAACCCCGACGACGGCCGGGTCATCGTCATCGAGATGAACCCGCGCGTCTCCCGCTCCTCGGCGCTCGCCTCCAAGGCCACCGGCTTCCCGATCGCCAAGATCGCCGCCAAGCTGGCCGTCGGCTACACCCTGGACGAGATCCCCAACGACATCACCGAGCAGACCCCGGCCTCCTTCGAGCCGACCCTCGACTACGTCGTGGTGAAGGTCCCGCGGTTCGCGTTCGAGAAGTTCCCGAGCGCCGACGCCACGCTGACCACCACCATGAAGTCGGTCGGCGAGGCCATGGCCATGGGCCGCAACTTCCCCGAGGCGCTGCAGAAGGCGCTGCGCTCGCTGGAGAAGAAGGGCTCCCAGTTCACCTGGACGAGCCCGCTCGGCGAGAAGACCGAGCTGCTGGTCAAGGCCACCGTGCCGACCGACGGCCGGATCAACACCGTGATGGACGCCATCCGGGCCGGCGCCACCCCGGAGGAGGTCTTCGAGTACACGAAGATCGACCCGTGGTTCGTCGACCAGCTCTTCCTGCTGGACGAGATCGCCGGCGAGCTGGCCGAGGCCGAGGAGCTCACCCCCGAGCTGCTGCGCCACGCCAAGCGGCACGGCTTCTCCGACCAGCAGATCGGCGAGATCCGCGGCCTGCGCCCGGACGTCGTCCGCGAGGTGCGCCACGCGCTCGGCATCCGCCCGGTGTTCAAGACCGTCGACACCTGCGCCGCCGAGTTCGCCGCCAAGACCCCGTACTTCTACTCGTCCTACGACGAGGAGAGCGAGGTCGCCCCGCGCACCAAGCCGGCCGTGATCATCCTCGGCTCGGGCCCCAACCGCATCGGCCAGGGCATCGAGTTCGACTACTCCTGCGTGCACGCCTCCTTCGCGCTGGCCGAGGCCGGGTTCGAGACCGTCATGGTCAACTGCAACCCGGAGACCGTCTCCACCGACTACGACACCTCCGACCGGCTCTACTTCGAGCCGCTCACCCTGGAGGACGTGCTGGAGATCGTCCACGCCGAGCAGCAGGCCGGTCCGCTGGCCGGTGTGATCGTCCAGCTCGGCGGCCAGACCCCGCTCGGCCTGGCCCAGGCGCTCAAGGACAACGGCGTGCCGATCGTCGGCACCCAGCCCGAGGCGATCGACCTCGCCGAGGAGCGCGGCGCCTTCGGCCGCGTGCTGCGCGACGCCGGACTGCCCGCCCCCAAGCACGGCACCGCCTTCTCCTTCGCGGAGGCCAAGGCGATCGCCGACGAGATCGGCTACCCCGTCCTGGCCCGCCCGTCCTACGTGCTCGGCGGCCGCGGCATGGAGATCGTCTACGACGAGGCCTCGCTCGCGTCCTACCTGGAGCGGCACGCCGGTCTGATCTCCGAGCACCCGGTGCTGATCGACCGCTTCCTGGACGACGCGGTGGAGATCGACGTCGACGCGCTCTACGACGGCACCGAGCTCTACCTCGGCGGCGTCATGGAGCACATCGAGGAGGCCGGCATCCACTCCGGCGACTCCGCCTGCGCGCTGCCCCCGATCACCCTCGGCGGCTACGACATCAAGCGCCTGCGCACCTCCACCGAGGCCATCGCGCGCGGTGTCGGCGTCCGCGGCCTGATCAACATCCAGTTCGCGCTGGCCGGGGACATCCTCTACGTGCTGGAGGCCAACCCGCGCGCCTCCCGTACCGTCCCCTTCACCTCCAAGGCGACCGCGGTGCCGCTGGCCAAGGCCGCCGCCCGGGTCTCGCTCGGCGCCACCATCGCCGAGCTGCGCGCCGAGGGCCTGCTCCCGGCCGAGGGCGACGGCGGCACCCTGCCGGCCGACGCGCCGATCGCGGTCAAGGAGGCCGTGATGCCGTGGAGCCGCTTCCGCGACATCCACGGCCGCGGCGTGGACACCGTGCTCGGCCCGGAGATGCGCTCGACCGGTGAGGTCATGGGCATCGACAAGGTCTTCGGCACCGCCTACGCCAAGGCCCAGGCCGGCGCCTACGGCGCGCTGCCGACCAAGGGCAAGGTCTTCGTCTCGGTCGCCAACCGGGACAAGCGCAACCTGGTCTTCCCGGCCCGGGCGCTGGTCGGCCTCGGCTTCGAGGTGCTCGCCACCGCCGGCACCGCCGAGGTGCTCCAGCGCGGCGGCATCCCGTCCACGCTGGTGCGCAAGCACAGCGAGGGCGAGGGCCCGAACGGTGAGAAGACCATCGTCCAGCTGATCCACGACGGCGAGGTCGACCTGATCATCAACACGCCGTACGGCACCGGCGGGCGCCTGGACGGCTACGAGATCCGCACCGCGGCGGTCTCCCGCGGGGTGCCCTGCCTGACCACCGTCCAGGCGATGGGCGCGGCCGTCCAGGGCATGGACGCGCTGCTGCGCGACGAGGTCGGAGTGATGTCGCTCCAGGAGCACGCCGAGCTGATCAACGCCGGCCGCAAGTAGCACCACCGCAGTGGGGGGCACCGGAGCCGGATTGGTGCCCCCCACTCGTATGCCCGCCCGTCGCCCGCCACCCCCCTTCCTTCGACGGGCTGCGCCCGCGCCCTGAACCCGCTGCTGCCTTCGGAGTTGATCCCGCTTTGTACAAGTTCCTGTTCGACCTCGTCTTCAAGAGGATGGACCCGGAGAGGGCCCACCACCTGGCCTTCTTCTGGATCCGCCTCGCCTCCTCGGTGCCCGGCCTGCGCACCCTGGTGCGGCTGGTGCTCGCCCCGCGCGACCGGGCGCTGCGCACCCGGGCCCTCGGCCTCGACCTGCCCGGCCCGTTCGGGCTCGCGGCCGGCTTCGACAAGAACGGCGTCGGCATCGACGGCCTGGCCATGCTCGGCTTCGACTACGTCGAGATCGGCACCATCACCGGGGAGCCCCAGCCCGGCAACCCGGCGCCCCGGCTGTTCCGCCTGGTCGAGGACCGCGCGCTGATCAACCGGATGGGCTTCAACAACCAGGGCTCGGCCCGGGTCGCGGCCCGGCTGGCGGCCCGCCCGCACACCAGCTCCACCCCGGTGATCGGCGTCAACATCGGCAAGACCAAGGTGGTCGAGGAGGCCGACGCCGTCGCCGACTACGTCAAGTCGACCGAGCGGCTGGCCAAGTACGCCGACTACCTGGTGGTCAACGTCAGCTCCCCGAACACCCCCGGGCTGCGCAACCTCCAGGCCGTCGACCACCTGCGCCCGCTGCTCGCCGCCGTGCGCGAGGCCGCCGACCGCGCCACCGCGCACCACGTGCCGCTGCTGGTCAAGATCGCCCCGGACCTGGCCGACGAGGACGTCGACGCCGTCGCCGACCTCGCCCTGGAGCTGGGCCTGGACGGCATCATCGCCACCAACACCACGATCGGCCGCGGCGGCCTGCTCGCCGACCCGCAGCGGGTCGAGGAGATCGGCATGGGCGGCCTGTCCGGCGCCCCGCTCAAGGCCCGCGCCCTGGAGGTCCTCCAGCGGCTGCGCGCCCGCACCGGCGGCCGGCTGACCCTGGTCTCGGTCGGCGGCGTGGAGACCGCCGAGGACGCCTGGCAGCGGATCATCCACGGCGCCGACCTGGTGCAGGGCTACAGCGCCTTCATCTACGAGGGTCCGTTCTGGTGCCGCCGGATCCACAAGGGCCTCTCCGCCCGGATCCGGGCCGCGGGCTTCCGCGACCTCGCCGCGGCCGTCGGCAGCGCCGTCCGCGGCGCCTGAACCCCCTGACCGGTCTCGCAGCAGGCCGTACCACCCCTGGAAAGGACGACATGACCCTCGCCCCGTTCGGCGCCCGGCTGCGCCAGGCCCTCGACACCCGCGGCCAGCTCTGCGTCGGCATCGACCCGCACGCCTCCCTGCTCTCCGCCTGGGGGCTCGGCGACGACCTCGCGGGGCTGGAGACGTTCAGCCGCACCGTGGTGGAGGCCCTGGCCGACCGGGTCGCGGTGCTCAAGCCGCAGGCCGCCTTCTTCGAGCGCTTCGGCAGCAAGGGCGTCGCGGTGCTGGAGAAGGCCGTCGAGGAGGCCCGGGCGGCCGGCGCGCTGGTGCTGATGGACGCCAAGCGCGGCGACATCGGCTCCACCATGGCCGCCTACGCGGAGGCCTTCCTGTCGCCGAGCAGCCCGCTGTTCTCGGACGCCGTCACGGTCAGCCCGTACCTGGGCTTCGGGTCGCTGCGCCCGGCCCTCGACCTGGCCCGCGAGCAGGGCTGCGGGGTGTTCGCGCTGGCGCTCACCTCCAACCCGGAGGGCGCCGAGGTGCAGCGCGCCGTCGGGGCGGACGGCGAGCCGGTCGCGGCCTCCGTGCTGCGCCAGCTGGCGGCGGAGAACGCGGACGCCGCGCCGCTGGGCTCCTTCGGCGCGGTGGTCGGCGCGACGCTGGCCGACGCGGGCGTGGACCTGGCCATCAACGGCCCGCTGCTGGCCCCCGGGATCGGCGCCCAGGGTGCGACCATGGCGGACCTGCCGCGGGTGTTCGGCGCCTCGGTGATCAACGTGGTGCCGAGCGTCAGCCGGGACGTGCTCAAGCACGGGCCGTCGGTTCCGGCGCTGCGGGCGGCGGCGGAGCGCTTCGTCGGCGAGTTCGCGGACGCCGTCAAGTAGGCACCGGCGGACGCCGTCAAGTGGCCCGAGCGGTCCGGCCGGTGGGGCCGCGGTAGCCGATCGGTGACCGTGCGCAGTGTCCGCAGGACGGCGGGGCGGCACCGGAGTTGACGTGAGCGCCGTCACATCGAGCCCGCCAAAGTCTCGCAATCGCGGTCATTTTGCCCTGGAAAGTCCTGGTCGGCCTTGGCTGACCAGGACTTTTCGTGTTCTTTTCCTGACGCGGCGCCGCAATCCGGGTAGTGTCCGGCGATAGGTCATCGGCGAGCCGCGAACCCGTAGCTCCCGCAGGTCAGGGCCCTGTGGTTCCCCATTGGGCTCCCCTTGCGGACGGTGTCCTAGGTACCGAACCAGTCATAGCTCAATCCCTTCCTTCCACACCCTGAGGTGAACGGCGTGGCTCTTCCGCCCCTTACCCCTGAACAGCGCACCGCCGCGCTCGCCAAGGCCGCCGAGGCTCGCCGGGAGCGCGCCGAGGTCAAGAACCGGCTCAAGCACTCCGGCGCCTCCCTGCACGAGGTGATCAAGGCCGGCAAGAATGACAACGACGTCATCGGCAAGATGAAGGTCTCGGCCCTGCTGGAGTCCCTTCCGGGCGTCGGCAAGGTTCGTGCCAAGCAGATCATGGAGCGCCTCGGCATCAGCGAGAGCCGCCGTGTCCGCGGTCTCGGAACGAACCAGATCGCCTCCCTGGAGCGGGAGTTCGGCGGTGGCGCCGCCTGACCGTGCCCCCGTGGTCCCAGGATCGTCCGCGATCCGGGATAATCGGTGCATGAGTGAGCGTCCGCGGCTGACCGTGCTCTCCGGCCCCTCGGGGGTCGGCAAGAGCACGGTCGTCGCTCATATGAGGAAGATGTACCCCGAGGTCTGGCTCTCGGTGTCGGCCACCACCCGTCACCCGAGGCCCGGCGAGAAGAACGGGGTCCAGTACCACTTCGTCGACAACGACGAGTTCGACAAGCTGATCGCCAACGGCGAGCTGCTGGAATGGGCCGAGTTCGCGGGGAACCGCTACGGCACCCCGCGCGCGGCGGTGCTGGAGAAGCTGGAGCGCGGTGAGCCCGTCCTGCTGGAGATCGACCTCCAGGGCGCCCGCCAGGTGCGCGAGTCGATGCCCGACGCCCAGCTGGTCTTCCTGGCTCCGCCGAGCTGGGACGAGCTGGTCCGTCGGCTGACCGGCCGGGGCACCGAGCCGCAGGACGTGATCGAGCGGCGGCTGGAGGCGGCCACGATCGAGCTCGCGGCCGAGACCGAGTTCGACACAACCCTTGTCAACACCTCCGTCGAGCAGGTAGCGGCCGAACTGCTAGCCTTGCTCGGTGTAGCCTGACCTGTCAGTCTTTTCCACCCTTTCGGAAGGTTTTCGCGTGTCCTCTTCCATGACCGCGCCCGAGGGCATCATCAACCCGCCGATCGACGAGCTGCTTGAGGCCACCGACTCGAAGTACAGCCTCGTGATCTACGCCGCCAAGCGCGCGCGCCAGATCAACGCTTACTACTCCCAGCTCGGCGAGGGCCTGCTGGAGTACGTCGGCCCGCTGGTCGACACCCACGTGCACGAGAAGCCGCTGTCGATCGCGCTGCGCGAGATCAACGCCGGCATGCTGACCGCCGAGGCGGTCGAGGGCGCCGCCTGAGGCAGCCCCGCAACTTCCCCGGAGGGCCGGGCGGAATTCTTCCGCCGGGCCCTCCGGCGTTTTCCGGTAGGGGTCGCCGGGCCCTCCGGCGTTCTCCGCTCGCCGTCCCCCGGTCGGGGTGGGGCACGGTGCGAGTGATCGTCGAGGGGTCGTAGGGTGGGCGGGTTCCCGATCTGTCGGGTGCCCGATGCGGAGAAAGGCCGGTAGATGAGCGCGAGTGCGGACGCCCCCCGCGTGGTCCTCGGTGTCAGCGGCGGGATCGCCGCCTACAAGGCGTGCGAGCTGCTGCGCCGGTTCACCGAGTCCGGCCACCAGGTCACCGTGGTGCCCACCGCGGCGGCGCTGCACTTCGTCGGCGAGGCCACCTGGGCCGCGCTCTCCGGCCGCCCGGCCGCCACCGAGACCTGGGAGCGCGTGCACGAGGTGCCGCACGTGCGGATCGGCCAGCAGGCCGACCTGGTGGTGGTCGCCCCCGCCACCGCCGACCTGATCGCCAAGGCCGCCCACGGGCTCGCCGACGACCTGCTCACCAACACCCTGCTCACCGCCCGCTGTCCGGTCGTGGTGGCGCCCGCGATGCACACCGAGATGTGGGAGCACCCCGCCACCCGGGAGAACGTCGCCACCCTGCGCCGCCGCGGCGTGATCGTGCTGGAGCCGGCCGTCGGGCGGCTGACCGGCAAGGACACCGGCAAGGGGCGGCTGCCCGAGCCCGGCGCGATCTTCGAGGCCTGCCGGGCCGTGCTGCGCCGCGGCGGGGCGGTGCCGACCGACCTGGCCGGCCGGCACCTGGTGGTCTCGGCCGGCGGCACCCGGGAGCCGCTGGACCCGGTGCGCTACCTCGGCAACCGCTCCTCCGGCAAGCAGGGCTACGCGCTCGCCGTGACCGCCGCGGCCCGCGGGGCGCGGGTGACCCTCGTCTCTGCCAACGCCGAGCTGCCCGACCCGGCCGGGGTGGACGTGGTGCACGTCTCGACCGCGCTGGAGCTGCGCGAGGCGGCGCTGGCGGCGGCCGCGGCCGCGGACGCCGTGGTGATGGCCGCGGCGGTGGCGGACTTCCGGCCCGCCGAGTACGCCACCGGCAAGATCAAGAAGGTCGAGGGGGTCGAGCCGGCGCCGGTCGCGCTGGTCCGCAATCCCGACGTGCTGGCCGAACTGTCGGCGCACCGCCCCCGTTCGGGCCAACTGGTGGTGGGTTTCGCGGCGGAGACCGACGACGTGCTCGCCAACGGCCGCGCCAAGCTCGCCCGGAAGGGGTGCGACCTGCTGGTGGTCAACGAGGTGGGCGACGGCAAGGCCTTCGGGCAGGACGTCAACGAGGCCGTGGTACTGGGCGCGGACGGCACCGAGACCCCCGTACCGGTGGGCCCCAAGGAGGTGCTCGCGGACGTGGTCTGGGATCTGGTGGCAAAGCGGCTGGAATCGGGTCGGAACTGATCGATTCCCGCTCGATTCCCGATGGATTCCCGCTGGAGAACGTTCTTGATTTCCGGAAGCGGGTGACGTTCGGCGGAAGCAGCCGGTTAGACTCCAGGAATCAAGTCTTTCCGGATGTCCCCGGTTCGCCGGGGGCCTTCAGTCAGCAGCCGCTGCAACCCCAGGGAGCGCTGTGTCTCGCCGCCTGTTCACCTCGGAGTCCGTGACCGAGGGACACCCCGACAAGATCGCTGACCAGATCAGCGACACCATCCTTGACGCTCTCCTGCGGGAGGACCCGACCTCCCGGGTCGCCGTGGAGACGCTCATCACGACCGGCCAGGTGCACGTGGCCGGCGAGGTGACCACCAAGGCGTACGCCCCGATCGCCCAGCTCGTCCGGGACAAGATCCTGGAGATCGGCTACGACAGCTCCAAGAAGGGCTTCGACGGCGCCTCCTGCGGCGTGTCGGTGTCCATCGGTGCCCAGTCGCCCGACATCGCGCAGGGTGTCGACACCGCGTACGAGGCCCGGGTCGAGGGCGACGAGGACGACCTGGACAAGCAGGGCGCCGGCGACCAGGGCCTGATGTTCGGCTACGCGTCCGACGAGACGCCCGAGCTGATGCCGCTGCCGATCACCCTGGCGCACCGCCTCTCCCGCCGCCTCACCGAGGTGCGCAAGAACGGGACCATCCCGTACCTGCGCCCCGACGGCAAGACCCAGGTCACCATCGAGTACGACGGCGACAAGGCCGTCCGCCTCGACACCGTGGTCGTCTCCACCCAGCACGCCAGTGACATCGACCTGGAGTCGCTGCTCACCCCGGACATCCGCGAGTTCGTCGTGGAGCCGGAGCTCAAGGCGCTGGCCGACCAGGGCATCAAGCTGACCACCGAGGGCTACCGCCTGCTGGTCAACCCGACCGGCCGCTTCGAGATCGGCGGCCCGATGGGCGACGCCGGCCTCACCGGCCGCAAGATCATCATCGACACCTACGGCGGCATGGCCCGCCACGGTGGCGGCGCCTTCTCGGGCAAGGACCCGTCCAAGGTGGACCGCTCGGCCGCGTACGCGATGCGCTGGGTGGCGAAGAACATCGTCGCCGCCGGCCTCGCCCGCCGCGCCGAGGTGCAGGTCGCGTACGCGATCGGCAAGGCCGAGCCGGTCGGCCTGTTCGTGGAGACCTTCGGCACCGAGACCGTCCCGGTCCTCAGCATCCAGAAGGCCGTCTCCGAGGTCTTCGACCTGCGCCCGGCCGCGATCATCCGCGACCTGGACCTGCTGCGCCCGATCTACTCCCAGACCGCCGCGTACGGCCACTTCGGCCGTGAGCTGCCGGACTTCACCTGGGAGCGCACCGACCGCGTGGAGCAGCTCAAGGCTGCCGTCCAGGACTGACGTCCCGGCTCTGCCGAGCGGCGCCCACCCCCCGCGCGGGGGGGGCGCCGCGCCCCTTTGGGCGTCCTGTCGCTGTGACCGGGGATTACTGGGGAGCGAA